>JAWSUX010000558.1:0-692 GCA_033852215.1 Colwellia sp.
TGTTCAAAGCGGATATGGTCAACACCTTCGTCAGCAAGACGTTGTTGCGCGAACAGTGAACTATTAGACTCTAAAAATTCGACGTCACCACGTTTATCAATCCACGATTCACGTAAACGAGGAATGCCTTGATGTACATCAATTTCAACATTTTCATCGGTATAAAAACCTGACGTATCATAGACACACAATGGCTCATTTTTTTCATAAACGGCGGTATCTTTGTTACCACTTACTAACGTGTCGGATAAAGTAATTTCACGCATACCTACTTTGATACCGTGAATTTTACCTTCTACATAAACTTTTTTAGAATTAGGAAAAGATTGATCAGAAACGTTTTTTAAAAATGCTTCTGCCGCTTCGCGTTTTTCACGCCTAGTTTGTGGTTTTTTTTCTGTATTTTTAGCGTCTACTGAGTTGGTCATGATCGCACCTTGTTCTTGTTTTTCTTGTTTCATTTGCATAAAAATAAGAAAAAAATAAAAATAGGCGGAGTTTCTTTCGCTGTTTGTTAGCAAAAGAAGAGGCAAAAAGAGTAGGATATAAATCTAAGCAAAATGGCTTATTCACTCTCTCTTGTTTCCTACGCAGATATTAATCTGATCAGGTTTACGGATCCCGCTTTCGCGATCTCAGCCTTTGGCACTCCGACAAGTGTTGTATAAATCTAGGTATAACTAAAAATACAC
>JAWSUX010000559.1:0-1628 GCA_033852215.1 Colwellia sp.
ATACAAGTAATGCAGATTTACAACGCTTGATTAGTCAACAACAGCAAGCTCGTGAAGATAGAGCTTTAGCGATGGGTGATAAACTTATTAAGTGCGGTTTTGATAACATTTATCATGACGCTAAAACACTCGCTGGAGATGGCTCCATTACTCGTGCTCATTTTGCTAAAGTACTTTATCAGCAGGGGCATGTAAGCACTATACAGCAAGCTTTTGATAAATATATAGGCAAGAAAGGCTCTAAAGGTCAACGTGCTTATGTTAAACCTAATTGGTGCACAATTGCAGAAGCTGTTGATGTTATCCACCGTGCTGGTGGTAGTGCGGTCATGGCACATCCTATTCGTTATGATTTGACGGCAAAGTGGCTTAGACGTTTAATTGTGCAATTTAGTGAAGCGAAAGGGGATGGCCTAGAGGTAGTTTTACCACAAATGAATGCCGAACAAAGACAAAAAATGCTAAACTATTGTTTAGAGTATAATTTACATGCTTCTATGGGCTCAGATTTTCATTATCCTAACAAATGGAGTGATTTGGGCCGGAATTTGACCATGCCTGTAGGTGCAAAACCTATTTGGGCGCTTTGGCCATAAACAGTAGTCATAAAACTTAATTTGCAATAAAAAGGAAATACGGTGAGTCAATTTTTTTATGTACACCCTGATAATCCTCAGGGGCGTTTGATGAAACAAGCGGCAGAAATAATAAAAAAAGGCGGTGTTATTGTCTATCCTACGGATTCAGGTTATGCCCTAGGTTGCCACTTAGGAGATAAAAAAGCCTTAGAGCGTATTTGTCAAATACGAGATATTGATAAAAACCATAACTTTACTTTGGTGTGCCAAGATTTATCGCAATTATCAGAATATACCCGTATGGATAATAGTATATTTAGATTACTCAAAAATAATACCCCGGGCGCCTATACTTTTATTTTTAAAGGCAGTAAAGAAGTACCTAAGCGTTTGTTAAACCCAAAAAAGAAAACCATTGGTATTAGAGTGCCGGATAATAACATTGCACAAGCCTTGTTGGCTGAACTAGCAGAGCCTATAATGTCTACCAGTTTGATCATGCCGGGTAAAGAAATGGCTGAGTACGATCCTGAGCAAGTTCGAGATTTATTAGAGCATCAAGTGGATTTAATTATTAATGGCGGGCATTTGGGCGAACATCCAACGACAGTTATTGATTTTTCTAATGATGAAATAGACGTGATTCGTGTAGGGGAAGGTGATCCTACACCATTTCAATAGAAGAGCGAACTGCAATAGTTAAACCGTTAATTAATAGAGACAGAAGTCGACTTCAAGGGAGTCACTACTGACGTAATAGAGTAAAATAAATGACTTTTGATAAACAAAAATCAAGTAACAAAAAGACGACAGGCGATAATAAATATGGCAGTCGCGGTGTTGATAAAAAATCAACAGTAAAAAAAGGTCTAAAAAAGGATGCGGTTAAAAAAGGCATTCGAGGTAAAAAGGATGTAGCAGAAAAACCTGCTAACATTGACTTTACTAAAGCCAGTATTAAAGATTCAGAGAAATTGCAAAAAGTACTCGCACGAGCTGGTGCAGGCTCTCGCCGTGAGATGGAAGCAAAAATTAGTGAAGGGCGTGTCA
>JAWSUX010000560.1:0-2104 GCA_033852215.1 Colwellia sp.
GTGCTTTTAGTTTTTCAGCTAAGGACGATTTACCACCACCAACAGGGCCGAGTAAATATAAAATTTGTTTCTGTTCTTCTAAGCCTTGCGACGCATGTTTTAGGTAGGAAACAATTTGTTCAATAGCCTCTTCCATCCCATAAAAATCAACAAAGGCAGGATAACGTTTAATGACTCGATTAGAAAATATTCTACTTAGACTAGGATCGGTGGCGGTATCAACCATTTCAGGCTCACCTATTGCCGTTAATAAGCGCTCAGAAGCACTGGCATAAGCTAATTTATCATCTTTGCAGAGACTTAAAAAATCTTGCAAGCTAAATTCTTCTTGCTGGGCTTGCTCATAACGTGATTGATAATGTTGAAAAATACTCATAACCGCCTCCAAAAAAGCACAATGCAATAGCCATTAAATTATTATTTAAATTTATTCTTATACAACGTCCATATTGTTTATTTATGCAACTTACTCAGTATTTAAAAACACGCTATAAAAAGAGTGTTATAAAAAAAGAAGCAATGTACCTGCTATATTTTAAGGTTAGTTGCTTTAGCTAATTTTGCTAGGAAAAAAAGGTAATTAAATTGTTACTTAATTGAAAAAGGTAAATGAGATCAAATAATTAATATTTAGACGTTTATTTTATTGATAGTGCTTGTATGAGCAGAAAGGCGGGATTGATATTTAAAATAAAAACGAGCATTAAATATTTAAGCTCGTTTTTGTTTAAGTGATTTTAAAAGTTAATAATCAAATAAATTAGCTGAAATTTTCTTGAGCAAAATCCCAATTGGCTAAAGCCCAAAATGCTTCCATGTAGTTAGGGCGCACATTGCGGTAATCAATGTAATAAGCATGTTCCCACAAATCAACGGTAAGTAATGGCGTTACACCATCATCAGTTAATGGGGTTGCTGCATTTGAAGTGTTTACAATAGCAAGGCTACCATCAGCATTTTTAACTAACCAAGTCCAACTTGAACCAAAATTATTAATCGCACTATCAGTAAATTTTGTTTTAAAATCGCTAAATGAGCCAAAACTAGTATTAATTGCGTCAGCTAATGTACCTGTCGCTTCACCGCCACCAGTAGGACTTAAGCTATTCCAGTAAAAAGTATGATTCCAAATTTGAGCTGCATTATTAAAAATACCAGCAGAAGATGATTTAACTATTTCTTCTAATGATTTATCTGCAAACTCAGTGCCTTCAATTAAACCATTAAGTTTAACGACATAAGTATTATGATGCTTGCCGTAATGAAACGATAAGGTTTCTGCAGAAATATGTGGTTCTAAAGCGTTTTGTTCAAAAGGTAGTGCAGGTAATTCTATAGCCATTTCGCTCTCCATTGATGTTGATAACTTTATTAATATATTTTTTTAAAATTTGATCTATAAAAAAGGGTGTCTTCTAAATAGAACTTGAGTAAAATGCTCAAGTATTATTATATAAGGTACAATAAACTTGCTTTCAAGTGAAAGCTATTATTTATCTCTGTATATATCTGTGAAAATTACCAGTGAATTTACACCATTAAATAATAGTAGTTATTTTATAAATGGCATTGAAAATTAATTTTTTAATACCATCTTTAACATTAATTCAAACAATCTAATACCCTAAGCATTAATTAATAGAGGTTACTATGGACACCATTGAGCGCATTAAACAACAAATTAGTGAAAATTCAGTATTGTTATATATGAAAGGTTCGCCTAAATTACCAAGTTGTGGTTTTTCATCTCAAGCATCACAAGCGCTAATTTCTTGTGATGAAAAATTTGCTTATGTTGATATTTTACTAAATCCAGATATTCGTGCTGAATTACCTAAATATGCTGATTGGCCAACTTTCCCACAATTGTGGGTTGACGGTGAACTAGTTGGTGGTTGTGACATTATTATGGAAATGTTTCAACAAGGTGAATTACAAACCTTAGTTAAAGCTGCAGCAGAAAAACCTGCAGAATAATTACTATTTATATTGTTGCTATATACTTAGCATGGCAATAAAGTAAATTAGTTAATTACCCTATAAATTTTTTATAAATGAAACAAAACGGAGTATACAATGAGTGTATTAGTTGGTCGTCCAGCAC
>JAWSUX010000105.1:0-10643 GCA_033852215.1 Colwellia sp.
TTATTTTTGATTATATTTTCATATGTTTTGATAAAATCATACCAATTAGACCATGTTAAAAGAGTGCTTACTTAGCCTAATTAGTATTAATCGTCGTTACTACCGTGTGGTAACGTTATTCAAGCTATTTATGGTTAACTTAATGGTTACCACCACAAGTTTCGCCTTCAGCATGAATATGACCATGTTGAAGCTCCTCAGCTGTAGCTTCGCGTACTTCTAAAATTTCAACATCAAATTTCAGGTCAAGGCCTGCTAGTGGATGGTTACCATCAACGGTGACCACGTCATCTGTAATATCAATAACGATAACAGTTTGTTCTCCGTCATCTGTCGTAGCACGTAATTGTGTGCCAACAGCTAGTTCTTCAACACCTTGTAAAAGGTCTTTTTCTACGCTTTGTACGTAGTCATCGTTACGAGGACCATATGCCTGCTCTGCTTCAACACTTACTTCAAATTTATCACCTGCTTGATGGTTTTCTAGAGCGTCTTCTAAACCAGGAATCAAATAACCTGTACCCTGAATAATGGCCATCGGTTTATGATCGTAAGAGCTATCAATCAAGGTATCATCACTGTCTGAAACGGCATAATGCATAACAACAACACTGTCTTTGGTTATTTTCATTTTTTGTCCTATAACTTATTTGAATTTAATTTATTTAACGTGAGTTTACGTAAATTTGGTTTATTTGGTCTAGTCGTTTTTCTTAACCTAGATTAATCAGAGCATAAGGTAAGTCAGTGATGGTAACAGCCGATTCAGCTTGCGCTTTTACTCGTAAATTTTGCGACTCATCGTTTGATAAAATAGCCTGTATGAAACAACTGCCATCATCCGCTTGGTAGCTTGCTAATATGTCACCCGCTTTTCGCCAATTGTCGCCAAGCTGTTTTTCGATAACGTCATCGTTAGATAGCGGCTGTGAAAGTTGAGATTTAAGATAAAATAATGCTCGTTTGTTTTTACCTAAATATTGCATACGCGCAACGGTTTCTTGCCCTAAATAACAACCTTTAGTAAAACTGATACCGTTAATCGCTTGTAAGTTAAGCATTTGCGGCACATATTGCCCTGAACTTGAATCGGACAATAATGGGAAACCTTGCTCTATCTCTAAAAGTTGCCATAGATTTTGCTGATAAATAGGCAGCGAAAATTGTGCAATAATGGTTATTAATTTATCATTTTCATCAATAAGTAGGTACCTTGCTTGTTGCCCACTAATATAAACTAAGGTTGTTGAACCAATTTGTAATACAGGTGATAAGCTGTCAGGTACTTGTGAAAAAGTATTTTTTAATAACTTAGCCGCTTGCTCGCCAACAAGGGCATAAAAGCGCAGTTGTTCTGTTTTTTCTATTGTTACCTTGGCAAAAACACCAAATTTTTTCAATTCAGTTAAGGAGGCGTCAATTGTTGCATTTGGCTGTAGCAATAAATGTGATGAGTTTTGTTTTTCGGTGTTAACGGTAGCACGATTGATTAAGCGAAAAATAGAGAATACTTTACCTTTAGCATTACAATGAGCACCGATATGTAAGCTATGCTCAGTACTATTATTTACATCACAGGTGACTTGTCCTTGTAGGTATTTACTTTGTTCTTCACCGGTCAATGAAATGGCGCTAAAGTCTTTTAATTGGATAACAAAAGTGCTGGGTAATTGGGCTAGTGAAGGTAGCTCTGTATTAATGGATAAGGTCATAATAGCGTACTTAGCAAGGATTATATTTAATTAGATATGTGATTAAATAGGGGCTGAAATTTAAAATTCAATACATCAGTTAATTTTTTTACTTATTTTATTAGCTCACACTGTGGAGTTATTGTTAGAATAGGCTTACTTTTATTTTTAAGTCTTTTTAAGGTGTTTTACCCATGGGAACGTCCACTTCATCAGTAGAAAAAGTTAACAAAGCGAAACTTAAGTGGGCTTGTCGTCGTGGCATGTTAGAGCTAGATATGCTCTTTATTCCTTTTGTTGATGAAGCTTATGATAATTTGTCTTTATCACAACAAATTACCTTTGAACGCTTATTAACCTGTCAAGATCCTGAGTTATTTGCTTGGTTTATGGGCCATGAAACTTGTGAAAACCAAGAGTTTAACGCTATAGTTCAAATTATCCTAAAGCGAGTAAAAGTATAAGTTTACTTTATGAATAAGGTAACGCAAGCTGATTTATTTTCAAGTTCATCACCTTACAATATAAATATATTTCAGTCACGTTACCGACTTTGTTTTTTTTATTTACTCTTTATTGCCATTTTTATTGTTATTTTAGTTAACTTTCTTATACTCCCACGCGCAGTAACTTACTTTATAACACTTGTTTTACTTGTCATGAGTATTCTTTTGATTGGTGTTGTGAACTCTAATAAACGTGAAAAAACCTTGTTACGATCTTTTATGTTATCGGCGGATGGTGGCGTGTCTTTTTCAGGTGAGCAACTTAGTTATCAATTATTAGCAAATAGCCGTTTTAGTTTTTTGGGTTGTTGGTTGATTATGAAACCAGTAATAGTGTCAGATAATAATATTACTGGAATAGCTCACACTAATTTTACGGTAAAAAAGTATTTTATTTATCGAGATAGCTTAAAGTCGAAGGATTTTTCTCGGTTAACTAACGTATTAATTAATTTAAGTTAATACGTTAGTAGTGTTATTTTTAGGCGTAGTAGTCTCCGGTATTAGCACGGTAAGCTCTGCTTTTTCTAGCTTTTCAGGATAGTCTAAAGTGTAATGTAAACCTCGACTTTCTTTTCGTTTCATCGCACAGCGAATAATTAATTCAGCAACTTGTACTAAATTTCTTAATTCGAGTAAATTATTACTGACTTTGAAGTTCTGATAGTATTCAGCGATCTCGCTTTGCAGTAATTCAACTCGATGTAATGCACGCTCTAAACGTTTAGTTGTTCGGACAATACCGACATAATCCCACATAAACAAGCGCAACTCGTGCCAGTTATGCTGAATAACCACTTCTTCATCGGAATCAGTCACTCTACTTTCATCCCAAGAGGGTAGTGTAAGGTAACTGTTATTTGTTGCTAAGCTTTCACTTATTTCGATAGCACTAGCACGTGCAAAAACTAAACATTCAAGTAAAGAGTTACTCGCGAGTCGGTTTGCACCATGTAAGCCGGTATATGACATTTCACCAATGGCATAAAGCTCATCAATGTCTGTTTTTCCTTGGTGGTTAACCATAACACCACCGCAAGTGTAATGTGCAGCGGGAACAATAGGAATTGGTTGCTTAGTGATATCTATGCCTAAAGACAATGTTCTTTCATAAATAGTTGGAAAGTGCTGTTTAATAAAGTCTTTTGGTTTATGGCTTATATCAAGGTACATGCAGTCAACGCCTAAACGTTTCATTTCAAAATCAATAGCACGGGCGACGATATCGCGAGGAGCTAGCTCAGCACGTTCATCAAAAGCTGGCATGAAACGACTGCCATCAGGGCGTCTAAGTTTTGCGCCTTCCCCTCTTAGTGCTTCTGTCAGTAAAAAAGTACCAGCAGAAGGATGAAAAAGGCAGGTTGGATGAAACTGGTTAAATTCCATGTTAGCGACTCGGCAGCCTGCACGCCATGCCATGGCAATGCCATCTCCACTCGCAACATCAGGATTAGATGTATATTGATAAACCTTGCTAGCGCCACCCGTCGCTAAAATAGTTTTATGTGCATAAATACTTTCAACTTTTTCGCTATTTCTATTCCAGATATAAGCGCCAATGCATTGCTTTTTAGTTGAGTTTTTAGTGGAGTTGCAAATGATATCTATAGCATTATAACGTTCGAAAATTCTAATGCGTGAATGCTGTTTTACTTGATCAGCCAAGGTGGTTTGTATTGCTTGCCCTGTTGCATCAGCAGCGTGCAATATACGGCGATGGCTATGGCCACCTTCACGTGTTAAATGATATTTTCCCTCACCCTTCTCATTTTTCTCACGGTCAAAAGCAACACCCTGATCAATTAACCACTCTAAACAGCTTTTAGCATTTTCAGCAGTATAAGTAACAGTACGTTTATCACATAAACCCGCTCCAGCTATCATGGTATCTTCTACATGAGCAGCAACAGAGTCATTTTCATCAAATACCGCGGCAATACCACCTTGCGCATAAAAGGTTGAACCTTCATTTAATGGACCTTTACTTAAAATAACCACATCGGCATTTTTTGCTAAATGTAAAGCAAGAGTTAAACCCGCGGCCCCACTGCCAATAATTAACACATCACAATTATGTTGTTTAGTCATACTTTTGGGTAATAGCTGCCTTTTGACAGTAATTTGTAAGTAAAGAGATGAGTGTTATTCTATAATAACTGGGGGGAGATGAATATACTTAAGTCATTTAGGTATGATTTGTCTAGATAAACCGTCAAATATTAGTTTGAATAATATCGTAAAGCTAATTTGGCGTCTGCGTTATTGATGGTTTGTAACCCTAATAAGTCTAAAAATTAAAAAAAAGCAAAATAAAAAAGAACTTTTTAGCTAATGCGTAGTCTTACTTGATGCATTGTTATGGGTCACATGGAAAATATGAGTATAAATCAATTGCCAGCTTTACAAAATACGGCTCGAATGAGCGAACAAAATATAGATCAGCAATTAGTTGAACGAGTACAGCGTGGGGATAAAACTGCCTTTAACTTATTGGTGACTAAATATCAGCATAAAGTGACTAACTTAGTTAGCCGATACGTGAGCAACCACAGTGATGTACCAGATATTGTTCAAGAAGCTTTTATTAAAGCGTATCGAGCATTACCAAACTTTAGAGGTGATAGTGCTTTTTATACTTGGTTATACCGCATTGCAGTAAATTGTGCTAAAAACCACAGTGTCTCTCTTAATCGTAAACCACCAAGTAATGATGTTGATATTGATGATGCTGAATTGTTTGATGGTGGTGATGCATTAAGAGAAAGTGCTTCACCAGAAAATATTTTGTTAACGAATGAAATTAAAAGAGTTATTTTTAGTACGATGGAATCATTACCCGAAGACTTAAGGTTAGCCATTAATTATCGTGAAATGGAAGGTTTAAGTTATGAGGAAATAGCGACCATAATGGAATGTCCTGTTGGTACGGTGCGATCTAGGATATTTAGAGCTCGCGATGTGATAGATAAGAAAATCAAACCACTTTTGCAAAATAAATAACATCACAGCAAGTGGTGTAGTACATTTTTTGTTGAACTTGGTTCGTGCTAAGTTAATATTAAATTAGAGTAGGGATGTCATGTATCATTTTTTTAAATGATACATTTGAATTTACGCTTTAAATTTAAGTTTGTAATTTAAGTTTGTAATTTAAGTAATAATTTTTAAGGTAGAAAGTATGAGTGAAAATACGTTTGAGTCAATATCATCGTTAGTTGATAACAGCTCCGTATCAGCAGATACAGTTGTCACAAATAAAGCTATTGATGACATACTCAAGGATGATGAATTATCAGCGAAATGGAAAAATTATCATCTGATTGGTGATGTCTTACGTGACGAAGTAGCCACTTCGTTGCAATTAGATCTTAGCAGTGAAATTGCTGACGCTATAGCGCAAGAGGCAACTATTCTTTCACCTAAGTCATCAAATATTTCAACCGTTTTTGATGACGTTTTAACGAACAACAACTTTACTGATGGCAATACAACAAATGTTGTACAAGCCAAAAATCGCTTTTTTAATCTTAATGTTAGCGCTAGAGTCAAGAGTAATATAGTAAAACTGATTAAACCATTAGGACAAGTCGCTATTGCAGCGTCAGCAGCGGGCTTAATGATAGTAGGGGTTGGTCAAAATGCCACAAATGGCCTTGAGGTAATCACGCCAAGTAACATTGTACAAACTATGCCTTTAGCTGGTTATGCTAATCCGGTAAGTTTTAACTACCTGTCAGACAATCAAAGTAGCGCCGTATACAAAAAAACACCTAGTGGTCAACAAGATGACCAACTGACGAAGAAACAAAAATTAGAACAGCAAATTGTTAAACAACGTCGTTTACAAGCATTAATCAATGATCATAACCAGCAGCTTAAGTTAAGTACTAGCATTAAGTAATTTACTTCAAGACTTGTCAAAAGGTTGTCAGTTGGTTGATAATTACCGCCTATTGTAATTTAGCTTATACCAATAAAGCTAACTAAGTGAGCTTTTTAAATGGTCTGAATATTCAATAACATTGTTGCTTGAATATTTTTATCATTAAAAATTTTTCCATTAATTAGTCTTCTTGGCATTATAAGTATTTGGCTATATATGAAATTTTTTTATTCTTTTTTTTTGCTGCTTAACTTAAGTTTTGCAGCAAATGCTATTGAAAATGAACAAGCTAAATCTTGGCTTGAGCGCCTTTCCCAATCCCTTCGATATTTAAACTTCAGTACCTCTTTTGTTGTTGTTAAAAATAACCAAGCAGAGCCTTATCATTGGTTGCATGGTGTTAATCAAGACAAGCTAGAATTAGAAATTATTGCTCGGCTCAATGGTCCTAGACGTGATGTACTCAGGAAAGGCGATGTTATTAGTTATATTGAACCTGAGCAAGAAGTCTACTCAATTGTTGCCAAGTCACTCACCAGCCCGATTCCTTCAATATTTAGTGAGGATATTTCCGATTTAGAAAATAATTACCGCTTTATTTCTGTTGGACGTAGTCGGGTACTTGGCCGAGTTGCCCAACTTATTCGTATTGTTTCAAAAGATAACCATCGTTTTGGTTATTGGTTATGGTTAGATCAACAAAGTGGTTTACTGTTGAAAATTGCGATAATTACACGACAAGGTCAGCTGCTTGAGCAAATACAGTTTACTCACCTCGATATTACGGATGATTTATCTGAAAACTTAGTACAGTTAGAAGAGACGCAATTACCCGCCGTAATTGAGTTAGCTGTTGGTAATGAAACAGCGAGTTTGTTTTGGCAAATTAACTGGTTGCCTGAAGGTTTTAACGTTATAAATAGTAATCGTCATCGAATTCATCAAAACAAAAAAGCAGTCGAATTCATGCTGTTCAGTGATGGTTTAGTCGATATATCGGTTTATGTTAATCCTAGTGCTAAAAAACAAAGACCTGTTGAGTACGCAAGTGATGGTGCTACCTTGGTTTTTAATCAAATCATAAATGGTTTAGAGGTTAGTGTTGTTGGAAAAATCCCTTTAATAACAGCCAAGAAAATTGCCGACTCCATTACGCCAATTTCACATCAAAATGTTGGTAACTTAGCGCCCGTACCATCGCCTATTATTAATGCATTAGGTAAATGATAATGATAGAAGAACTCGCTACAGTAACAGCTATAACACAAAAAAAAGTGACGATAACAAGCCAAATAAAATCAAGTTGCAGTGGCTGTGCTCAAGTTGATACTTGTGGCAGTGGCTTGATAGCTAAAGCTATACCGCAAAAACAATTAAAATTCATATTATCTTACCCTAAAAATATGGAAAACGGCGTATTAAAGGTCGGGGACTGTATTGTTTTAGGTCTTCCTGAAAACGATGTGTTGGCAAATGCTGGTCAGGTCTATTTATTACCATTATTAGGTTTAATTGTTTTTTCAGCATTTGGGCAATGGCTAGTCAATCAACAAGTTGTCAATCATGAATTGTTTGCGGTTGGATTTGGTCTTGTTGGCGGATATTTCGGATACCGTGTGGCTAAATATAGACAAACAAAAGGCAAACAAGCACTGAAGTTACAGCCTGAAATATTGCGAACACTGCCCGCTGTGAATAAAGTGACTTCAGATAAAGCGATTACGAAAAATTAACATTGCAAAATGTTAAAGAAAAAACTTAAGTGAAACTAGATATTTGTTGCAACAAAAGATTCTGAACAAAAGATAGCTCCTGCGCCCTAAATTCGTTAAAATCCCTAGCATTATTGCATTTAGTGTTTTTCCTTAATTCCTTCTGGGTATATTAAGTTAAAAAGACAATCTATTATTTAGAGAAAACCTATAAAAATGAAGAATATACGTAACTTTAGTATCATAGCTCATATTGATCATGGTAAATCAACCCTTTCGGATCGCTTAATTCAACATTGTGGTGGTTTACAAGAGCGGGAAATGGAAGCGCAAGTGCTTGATTCTATGGATATAGAGCGTGAGCGCGGTATTACTATTAAGGCACAAAGTGTGACTTTAGATTATAAAGCGCAAGATGGTGAAATTTATCAATTAAATTTCATTGATACGCCTGGACACGTTGATTTTTCTTATGAGGTTTCGCGCTCTTTAGCGTCATGCGAAGGCGCTTTATTAGTGGTTGATGCAGGTCAAGGGGTTGAAGCTCAAACAGTGGCTAACTGTTATACTGCAATTGAAATGGAGCTTGAAGTCATTCCTATTTTAAATAAGATAGATTTACCACAAGCAGATCCTGAAAGAGTCAGTGAAGAAATTGAGCATATTATTGGTATAGATGCGACTGATGCTGTGACTTGTTCTGCTAAAACAGGCGTTGGTATTGAAGATGTTCTTGAAACTATTGTGGCGAATATTCCCGCACCAAAAGGAGATGTAAAAGCTAACTTACAAGCCTTAATTGTTGATTCTTGGTTCGATAACTATCAAGGTGTTGTCTCTCTAATTCGTGTAATGAATGGCGAAATTAAAAAAGGCGATAAAATGTTGGTGATGTCCACAGGACAAGTTCACCAAATAGATAAGGTAGGTATATTTACGCCTAAACAAACTGAAACAGGTATATTACGCGCGGGTGAAGTAGGTTTTGTTATTGCAGGCATTAAAGAAATTCACGGTGCTCCGGTTGGTGATACGGTTACTATCAGTAAGAAAGAAACCACAGAAGTATTAGCTGGATTTAAAAAAGCACAACCACAAGTTTATGCTGGTATATTTCCTATCAGTTCAGATGATTTTGAAAACTTCCGCGATGCCTTAAATAAATTAAGTTTAAATGATGCTTCGCTATTTTTTGAACCAGAAAATTCATCAGCCCTTGGTTTTGGTTTCCGTATTGGTTTTCTTGGCTTATTGCACATGGAAATTATTCAAGAGCGTTTAGCGCGTGAGTATGATCTTGATTTAATTACTACCGCACCAACGGTAAACTATGAAATTGCATGCACCAATGGCGATTTATTATCTATAGATAACCCAGCAGAGCTACCTGCCATTAATAATATTGATGAAATTCGTGAGCCTATTGTTCAAGCCAATATTTTAGTTCCACAAGAATATCTAGGCAGCGTTATTACCTTATGTATTGAAAAACGTGGTGTACAGAAAGATATCATTTATCATGGTAATCAAGTGGCGGTTACTTACGAATTACCTATGGCCGAAGTGGTTATGGATTTTTTCGATAAACTTAAGTCAACTAGTCGTGGATATGCCTCATTGGATTATCACTTCTTACGTTTTGAAGCGGCAGATATGGTTCGAGTCGATGTCATGATTAATGGTGACAGGGTTGACGCGTTAGCGATGATAACTCATAGAGCTAATTCAGCCCCTCGTGGTCGTATGTTGGTAGATAAATTAAAAGAACTTATTCATCGTCAAATGTTCGATATTGCTATCCAGGCTGCGATAGGTAATAACGTTATTGCCCGTACAACCGTAAAACAATTACGTAAAAACGTAACCGCTAAGTGTTACGGTGGTGATATTAGTCGTAAGAAAAAGTTATTACAGAAGCAAAAAGACGGCAAAAAACGTATGAAGCAAGTAGGTAATGTTGAAGTGCCGCAAGAAGCGTTTTTAGCCGTGCTTAAATTAGATAATTAGATGGGCGAGATTAAATAAACCCTATTACAGGCAGCAAAATAGAAAGCTGCAAAAAATATAACAATAAAATTACAGATGCTGCTTAATAAGTTACAGGTAAATAGATACTTGTAACTTAATCAGTATATTATCATTTTTGAAGGAACCTTATGGCTGTTTATTTTTCAATTATTTTAGTCGGAATCACGGTGTTGACCGGCATTGTTTGGTTTGCAGATAAATTTTACCTAGCGGCACAACGCCAATTGAAAGTGGTTAACGCACAGGCTATGGCTAAAGAGCAGTCTGCTGCAGAGTTAACACCAGAGGCTATTGCTACCTTAACGGAACCATCACCTGCAGTAGATACTGCAGTGCAAATATTTCCGGTTATCGCCTTTGTACTTATATTACGTTCATTTTTATATGAGCCGTTTCAAATTCCATCAGGCTCTATGATGCCTACCTTACTTGATGGTGATTTTATCTTAGTTAATAAATTCAATTATGGTTTGAAAGATCCTGTTCTTAGGCATAAATTTATTGAGAATGGCCTACCTGAACAAGGTGACGTTGTTGTTTTTAAATACCCACAAGACCCACGTGTTGACTACATAAAACGTGTTATAGGCTTACCAGGTGATCGTATTATTTATCGTAATAAATCTCTGTATATTAAAAAAGCCTGTACCGATGCGGACGAAAAATGCCCAGAGTTTGAACAGGTTATTCAGAACTTCACTAATAAATATACGGGGCCTGATGCTGTTGCTGGTATGAATGAATTTGAGTCGATAATGTCAAATAAAAGTCACCAATTATTAAATGATAGTCAAAGATTCTCTAGAACAAGGAATTACTTTAA
>JAWSUX010000561.1:0-2031 GCA_033852215.1 Colwellia sp.
TAGCCATTTTTTCTAAGCTTTGTTGTACTTGTTCAGTGGTGCAAATATTGTGTTGCAGCCAATTAGCAATATGTTGACTTGAAATACGTAACGTTGCTCTATCTTCCATTAAACCAACATTATTTATATCAAGTACTTTCGAGCAGCCTACGCCATCATCTATCCAGCGAACAACATAACCTAATAAACCTTGGCAATTATTGTCTAGCTCTTCAGTAATTTCTTCGTCTGTCCAATTAGTATCAGTGGCTAATGGAATAGTTAAAATATCATCAATGTTTGCTTTGTCTCGTTTAGCTAATTGCGTTTGTAAATCAAAAACATTAATTTGATGGTAATGTAGTGCATGCAAAGTAGCAGCGGTAGGTGAAGGAACCCAAGCGGTATTCGCGCCTGCTTGTACGTGACCTATCTTGACTGCTAACATATTGGCCATTTGATCAGGGATTGGCCACATGCCTTTTCCTATTTGTGCTTTCTTGCTGAAACCACAGCTCAAACCGGTATCAACATTGTTGTCTTCGTATGCACCTATCCAAGGCGTATTTTTAATTTCAGCCTTACGTGCCATAGGACCAGCCAGCATTGAGGTATGAATTTCATCTCCTGTTCTATCTAAAAAGCCAGTGTTGATGAATACCACACGGTCTTTCGCCGCAAAAATACAGTTTTTCAGGTTAACACTCGTGCGTCTTTCTTCATCCATAATACCCATTTTAATGGTATTTGCAGGTAATGATAAGGCATCTTCTACGCGAGAAAATAAAGTGTTAGCAAAGCTGACTTCTTCTGGACCGTGCATTTTTGGTTTTACAATGTAGATGGAAGCTTCACTGCTATTATGATGTGTGCCATTACCTTTTAAATCATGTAAAGCAAGAAGTGAAGTAACCATAGCATCCATAATGCCTTCAGGAACTTCATTACCTTTGCTATCAATAATTGCATTGTTAGTCATCAAGTGGCCAACATTACGAACAAACATCAAACTACGACCTTTAAGGGTTGTTGTTTCACCGTTTAGTGTTTGGTAATTACGGTCGTCATTCATTTTTCGAGTAAATTGTTGACCATTTTTGTTCACTGAACAAGACAGTGTGCCGGTCATTAAACCTAACCAGTTACGATAAGCGATTACTTTGTCTTCACCGTCAACGGCAGCAACAGAGTCTTCGCAGTCCATAATAGTGGTTAACGCAGATTCAAGCATTATGTCACTTAACTTGGCCGCATCAATTTGACCAATAGGGCTAGTGGCATCGAAAACTAATTCTAAGTGCAAACCATTATGTTCAAAAGCGATGGTGTCTGGTTGAGTGACACTGCCAGTAAAACCAACTAACGCATTGGTATTTTCTAACTGGCTTTGCTCACCATTTGCTAAGCTAACAACTAATTGCTTTTCATTAAGCTGATAAGCAACAGCATCTTTATGGCTAGCATTAACGAGAGGGATTGTTTTATCTAAATAGTCTTTAGCAAATGAAATAACTTTTTTGCCTCTTACTGGATTATAGCTATTTGTTTTTTCTGCACCATCATCACTGCTTATTGCATCAGTTCCGTATAAAGCATCATACAAGCTTCCCCAACGAGCATTAACCGCGTTTAATGCAAAACGTGCGTTCATAATAGGCACAACAAGTTGTGGTCCTGCCATGCTTGCTAGCTCTTTATCAACATTGTTTGTATTGATAGTAAAATCATTTACTTCAGGTACAAGATAACCAATTTCAGTTAAAAACTTTTTGTAGTTGTCAAACTTGAATGCATCACCTTGATTGCTTTGGTGCCATTGATCAATAGAGGCTTGTAAGTCTTCTCGTTTCTGTAAAAGTTGTGCGTTTACAGGGCTAAGATCTTCGATAATAGCACTAAATTTTTGCCAAAAAAGACTTGAAGAAATTCCCGTGCCTTGTAGCGCTTCCTGTTCAATAAAATCAAATAAACACTGGCTTACGGTTAAGTTTTCAATAGTCGTTGTTTGTGACATAGATCCTCCGGTCAATTTGGCCAATAATATAGCTAAGC
>JAWSUX010000106.1:0-5680 GCA_033852215.1 Colwellia sp.
TAGCTATTCCACCGTCAAATCAACGTAAGAGTTTACTTTAAGAACACTAAATAAAAGGATCGCGTTTATGCAAATTAATCTTTCTGGTCATCATGTAGAAGTAACGAGTTCACTACGCGAATATGTGAACACTAAATTTAATAAATTAGCGCGACATTTTGATCATATCAACAATGTCCAAGTGATTTTAACCATTGAAAAGCTTGATCAAAAAGCCGAAGCTAGTGTACATATCAATGGCGGCGAAGTATTTGCTTCTGCAGTAAATGCTGATATGTATGCCTCTATTGATACATTAGTTGATAAACTTGATCGCCAAATATTAAAATATAAAGGCAAAGTTTCCCAACATTAAGTATCAAGTTGTCCTTCAAGTAAGGCACTGTACACAGTGCCTTAATAAGCAAAGTTCTAAAGTTAGACCCTATGAAATTATCAGAAATTCTAAACATCAACAGTATTTTATGCCATGCCACTGTCAATAGTAAAAAACGGCTTTTAGAGAAAATTTGTCAACTTGCAGTAAAACAAGTTATTGATATTGAAGAGGATGATTTACTTGATAGTTTACTTGATAGAGAAAAAATGGGCAGTACTGGTATTGGTAATGGCATTGCAATTCCTCATGGCCGCATTCCAAATAATAACCAAGCGATTGCCGTATTAATAACAACCGAAAAAGCTATTGATTTTGATGCGATTGATAACCGTGATGTTGATGTATTTATTAGCTTATTTGTACCCAAAGACAGCTGCCAAGAGCACTTAGATACCTTACAAAATATTGCGCAACTATTTAGTGATAAAAAAATGCTCAAACAAGTTCGAAAGTGCACAGATGAACAAGCCTTATATGAGTTAATTCAGCAAAATAGTTAGCATTAAAAGTGCTGATAGCTTTCAGCCTTAACACTCATGGTTAAATCAGGAAATTATTAATGAAACTTATTATCGTCAGTGGTCGTTCAGGCTCGGGAAAGTCAGTTGCTTTAAGGGTATTAGAAGACTTAGGCTATTATTGCGTTGACAACATACCTGTAAACCTTTTGCCGGCATTAACCCACACGGTTATCAATGATTATGAAACCGTAGCGGTGAGTTTAGATGTACGAAATTTACCCAAAGATCCACAAGACATTCTTGAAATAATTGCTTATTTACCCAATGCTGTCGACGTTACCACGCTTTATCTTGATGCCGATGATAATGATTTAATACGTCGTTTTAGTGAAACTCGTCGTTTACACCCTTTGATCAAAGAAAACATCGCGCTTGATCAAGCCATCGCTTTAGAAAAAATCTTACTTGAGCCAATATCAACCCGTGCCGATTTATATATTAATACCAGTCAGCTATCACCCCACCAACTTGCTGACCTGGTAAGAGAGCGAATTTTAGGAAAAAAAACAGGTTCAATGGTATTAGTTTTTCAATCCTTTGGTTTTAAACACGGTATTCCTGTTGACGCTGATTATGTTTTTGATGCACGATTTTTACCGAACCCTTTTTGGGAAAAAGGATTAAAAGGGAAAACAGGTTTAGATCACGATGTAAAAGACTTCCTTGCTAGCCAACCTATAATAACTAAGTTTATTTGGCAAATTAATAGCTTTATGATGACTTGGTTACCTCATTTAGAGCGTAATAACCGTAGTTATGTCACTATAGCGATTGGTTGTACTGGTGGTAAGCACAGATCTGTATACATCGCAGAGTTACTCGCCAAAAATTTTAGTAAAGAACGTGAAGACATTCAAACTCACCATAGAGATATTGAAATTAAGTCAACCTAACAACAAGCTCGTTAAATCATTGCTGGTTCAGCACAAAGGAAATGGTTTAACGGTAAAATTATTATTGTAATAATGTCTATTTCAGAGAATATCCGCGGAATAATTACTCCTGTATTTAAACATTAGCAATCATTGTCGAAATCCATAATACTGTAATTAACCTTGCGAAAGAGCGTTACTATGAATACATTCAACCAAGCGGTTACCATTTGTAATAAACTCGGTTTACATGCCAGAGCTGCAACAAAATTAGCACAATTAAGTCAAAAATTTAAAGCAAAGATAACCTTGGAACTAGCAGGGAAACAAGCAGATGCTAGCAGTATTATGGCACTGATGTTACTGGCTGGAGGCCAAGGTAAAACGGTAAATATAACTTCAACAGGTGAAGACGCAGAGCTCGCTCTTGATGAAATTTGTCAATTAATTTCTGATAAATTTTATGAAAATGAATAAAAAATTACACTAGCTAAACTATAATTTTCAAGAAAAAAACTGATAAAACCACTGACTTACGATAAACTAATACAATAACTTTTACTGATTATTTTCTTTATTTCCTGAACAGTAAACTATCTAACAGTGAGTAAATTTACTGTATTTTCCCAACTGAACCTTCAAGAGCAGAGTTACTATGGCCGAAATTTCAGAGCAAGAATATCTGCAATTATCTAAGCAACAAGTTAACCAAAAAAAACTACAACAAGTTAACGAAGCTCTCGGCAGCGGCATGTTTGTTTATGTCCGAAAACTTCTGCAGCACATGCCTGCTTATGATCTAGCACTAATTTTAGAATCATCCACGCCTAAAAGTCGCCCCGTACTCTGGCAGCTCATTGACCCTGATTTTCATGGTGAAATATTAGAAGAGCTTAATGAAGAAGTACGTAAGGGCATATTGAAAAGCATGCGTCCTGAAAAACTTGCTGCCGTTGCAGAAGGTATGGATGTTGATGATTTAGCTGAAGTATTACGAACCTTACCTGATAGTATTTTTAACGAAGTACTTAATACCATGGACTCTCAAGATAGAAGTAGGGTCGAGACCGCTTTATCTTATGAAGAAGATACCGCTGGCGGTATTATGAATACCGATACTATCACTTTACGTCCTGACGTAAGTGTTGATGTCGTATTACGCTATTTGCGCTTAAAAGGTGACTTACCTGAAGCGACCGATTCTTTTTATGTTGTAGACAGAAATAATCGTTTTATTGGCTCTGTTTCGTTAACTAGCATTGTTACCTCCAAACCAGATATTATTGTTTCTACTTTAATTGATGCTGAAATTGAAGCCGTACAAGCCGACATAAGTGAGCAAGAAGTCGCGCAACTTTTTGAACGCCATGATTGGGTTTCAGCTCCGGTAGTGAACGATGAAGGTCATTTATTAGGTCGTATAACCATAGATGATGTGATTGATATTATTCGTGAAGAAGCTGAACATAGCATGATGAGTATGGCTGGTTTAGATGACGAAGCTGATACTTTTGCTCCCGTATTAAAAAGTACTAAGCAACGCTCTTTATGGCTTGGTGTTAATTTAATCACGGCGCTAGCCGCTGTTGCTGTGACCAGTATGTTCGAGGGAATATTGCAACAACTTGCAATTTTAGCGGTGCTTAATTCATTGGTGCCCAGTATGGGCGGTGTTGCTGGCAGTCAAACACTAACCCTGGTTATTCGTGGTATGGCTTTAGGTCATGTTGGTGAGAGTAATGCCCGTGCTTTACTCATTAAAGAAATCGCCGTGGGTTTCTTAAATGGACTTATTTGGGCCGCACTTATCGCCAGCGTAGTTGCTATTTGGAAACAAGATTTAATGCTGGGAGGTGTTGTTGCCTTTGCTATGCTGGTAAATTTAACCGCCGCAGGATTAGCTGGTGTTAGTATCCCGTTATTACTTAAGCGGATGAATATTGATCCTGCCTTAGCGGGTGGTGTCATTATTACTACCGTTACTGACGTGGTCGGCATATTCGCTTTTTTAGGCACTGCTACCTTACTACTAACCTAACGCACTAATAACCTAAAAGCACTATGGCTGTAACATCACCATCATCTCGATAAAATTATATGTTACAGCTTTTCAACGTAAAACTAATGCCCTGCTACTTGCATCTCATCTATTAAGACTGAGCCTGTTCTTATGCTACCGTGCATATCCACATCAGAGCCTACCGCGACGATACCTTTAAACATGTTAGTTAAGTTACCTGCAATAGTAATTTCACTCACAGGGTAAGCTATTTCACCATTTTCAACCCAAAAACCTGCAGCGCCACGTGAGTAATCGCCGTTAACAACGTTTACTCCTTGCCCCATTAGCTCTGTCACCAATAAACCTGTACCTAAAGTTTTTAACATGGCATCAAAATCATTGCCATGCCCTTTAGCTTCAACCAACCAGTTATGAATTCCGCCGGCATGACCTGTTGTAGTTAGTCCTAGCTTACGTGCAGAGTAACTGGTCAAAAGATAAGTTTGTAACGCTCCGTTAGTAATAATTTCTCTGTCTTGCGTTAAAACACCTTCACTATCAAAAGCACTACTTGCTAATGCTTTGGCAATATGAGGCCTTTCACTAATATTTAAAAAGTTAGGAAAAACATCATCACCTAAAGCATCTAATAAAAATGATGATTTACGATAGAGATTACCACCACTAATGGCAGCAATAAAATGTCCCCAAAGTGTATTAGCGATGTCTGCGCGAAACAGTACGGGTACTTTCGCTGTTGGTATTTTTTGTGCGTTCAAGCGAGACAATACTTCATTCGATGCTTTTAGCCCAATTTTTTTCGCGTCATCTAATAAGCTAAAATCGCGATCTACACTGTAAGCATAATCACGTTGCATATCGTCACCGTCACTCGCTATCATGACACAACTTAAACTATGACGTGAGCTTGGATATCCGACTAATTGCCCATGGCTATTACCATAAACTTTAAAACCTGAAAAACTATCTAAATTGGCGCCATCAGAATTAGTAATACGCTTATCCACCGCTAAAGCGGCTTCTTCACACTCTTTTGCTAATTCAATCGCTTGATCGGTTGTTAAAGCTTTTGGATGATACAAATCTAAATTTAGCGGCTGCATTGCCAATAAATTTTTATCGGCTAATCCAGAACAATCATCTACTGAAGTATACTTAGCAATATTTACCGCGGCTGTTACCGCTTTTGTTAAGGCATCCTCAGATAAATCCGCCGTAGAGGCACTACCTTTTCTGCCCTGCTGATAAACCGTAATACCTAAAGCGCCATCATTAGTAAACTCAACATTTTCCACCTCACCCATACGGGTATTGACACTTAAACCTTGTTGACGACTCATGGCAACTTCCGCACCATCAGATCCCAAAGATTTAGCTAAATCAAGGACACGAGCTACTCTTATTTTTACTGCTTCTAATTGCTCGGTTAACTGGTCAACAGGTATATTTCTTGTGATCATATGTTACTACTTTCTCGTATCTTTTAAGGGGTTAACTGCGCTTAACTAGCAAGGTTAGATAATTACAACTTTAATGGTATAATAAGGGTAATTATTATTTATTTGAACATAGTATTAGACATTATTATGCCCCAGTCAGCCAACGATATCGACGAATTAGAAGAAGAATTAAAAAGTAAAACAGAAATAAAGCGAGAAATGCATCAATTGCAAGATTTTGCTCAACTTATAATAGAGATGTCTAAGCACCAACGCAGCCTGCTGCCACTTAGTGATGATCTCAAAGACGCCATGATTGTTGCAGACAAAATAAAAAACAAACATGAAGCATTACGTCGCCATATTCGCCACACAGCTAAAATATTACTTGAAACCGATCTTGGTCCTATTCATCAAGCAATGGATGTAATGGCAAACAAACATCA
>JAWSUX010000106.1:5727-21597 GCA_033852215.1 Colwellia sp.
AAGTTAGGTAAACACTATAAAAATTTATTTACTTATTTAAAAGAAAATAGCTAAAAAAACCATAAAAAAACGCCTAAGTATTGGGTAATAATTACTTAGACGTTTTTCATCATAGTTTTATGATATAACTAAATTTACTGTGTCCCACCAATAGTCATTTCATCTACCTTTAACGTTGGTTGACCTACCCCAACAGGTACACTTTGGCCATCTTTACCGCAAACACCAACGCCAGCATCTAATTTAAGATCATTGCCGACCATAGAAATATTTTTCATCGCTTCTGGGCCACTACCAATTAAAGTAGCGCCCTTAACTGGCGAGGTAATTTCACCATCTTCAATTAAATAAGCCTCTGAGCTGGTAAAAACAAACTTACCTGAGGTGATATCCACTTGACCACCGGCAAAGTTAGGTGCATAAATACCTTTTTTCACTGATTTAATAATATCTTCAGGACTAGACTCACCCGCTAACATATAAGTATTAGTCATGCGTGGCATAGGTAAATGCGCATATGATTCACGGCGACCATTACCTGTAGGTTTTACGCCCATGAGTGAGGCATTGTGCTTATCTTGCATGTAGCCTTTTAAAATACCTTTTTCAATAAGTACATTGTACTGTGCTGGTGTGCCTTCATCATCAATGGTAATTGAACCACGGCGATTAGCTAACGTACCATCATCAACAATTGTACAAAGCTCTGAGGTAACTTGCTGCCCTACTTTACCAGAAAATGCTGATGAACCTTTACGGTTAAAGTCACCCTCTAAGCCATGTCCAACCGCCTCATGCAGCAAAACACCAGGCCAGCCTGCACCTAAAACCACAGGAAAAGTACCAGCAGGAGCATCAATAGCAACAAGGTTTACTAGGGCTTGACGAACGGCTTCTTCAGCATAAGTTAAGTAACGCGCTTTCCCCCCTTCCAACTCAAAGAAGTAACTATAATCAGTACGGGCACCACCACCTGAACTAGCACGCTCACGTTTACCGTTGTCTTCCACTAATACCGAACAATTAAGACGTACTAACGGGCGTATATCGCTGGCAAAAGTACCATCTGTTGCAGCAACTAAAACTTTTTCATAAACACCTGACAAGCTAACAATTACTTGTTTTACTCTACTATCAACTTGCCTTGCGTGCGCTTCAACTTGATGAAGTAAATCAATTTTTTGCTCTTGGGTTAAACTTCCTAAAGGCTCAACAGATTGATATATTTGAATAGGTGATTGACGTTTAAATGCCTGTACCGTTGCGCTAGCACCACTATCCGCAATACCTTTTGCCGCATCGGCTGCTTTTTGTAATGCAAATGGAGAAATATCATCAGAATAAGCAAAACCTGTTTTTTCACCACTAATGGCGCGAACTCCGACACCACGCTCAATATTATAAGAGCCTTCTTTAACGATGCCATCTTCTAACATCCAAGATTCATGCTCTGATGATTGAAAATACAAATCAGCATAATCAACTTGTTGAGTCATCATACTATTGAGTGTTTTGGTTAAGCTTTCATCATTAAGTTGGCTATCTGCCAGTAACGCTTGTTCGACATTATTCATCTAAGATTCTACTTCTATATTAATATGTTATAAATTTATTTAAGCATATTGCGGTGCAACCACAATAGCAGTAAGTCGAACGTAATCTAATTCATTACAAACTGAATTAAGCACAGCATCCTTACGATAAAGGAGAGGTCAACGGCATACTTTCACGTATACGTTTTACTTCATTAGGCTGAAAATCAACACTGATATAACCTTCTTCTTGAGGTAACAAAGCAAGGACCTCTCCCCAAGGATTAATTATCATTGTATGCCCCCAAGTTTCTCTGCCATTTTCATGTATGCCTTCCTGACCTGCGGCAATAATATACACCTGGTTTTCTATTGCTCTAGCTTGTAATAAAGTCTGCCAATGCGCTTTGCCTGTAATTCGAGTAAAAGCACTCGGCACCGTAATGATATCCGCGCCTTGTTTGGTTAATTGACCAAATAAAGCAGGAAAACGCAAATCAAAACAAACTGATAAACCAATATTAGCAAAATCGGTATCAACAACACTCACTTTATTGCCCGCTTGAGTATAACGGGACTCACGATACTGCTTAGTACTATCACTGACAGCCACATCAAATAAATGAATTTTATCATAACGGTCTAGTAATTCACCTTCGGGGCTGAACACGCAACTACTGTTAGTAAACTTGTTACCTTCAGAGGTTACTATCGGCACAGTACCTGCTACTAGGTACACGTTAAATTGCTTGGCAAGTTGACTTAACGCGACTAACAAAGAATTTTGAGTATCACTGCTTTGAGCAAGCGCTAATTGCTCACGATCTTTACCACCGAAGTACAAACAACATTCAGGTAAAACAACCAAATGCCTTATCTTATTTATTTTAGTTTTAGTTTTAGTTTTAGTGGTCTCATTTACTGCCGTAATGTTAACTAGTTGCCTAGTGATAGCAGCTAAATTAACCTCAACATTTGTTGTTGAGGTCAGCTGTATTGCCGACAATATTACCTTCAAATGTTGATTACTCATGTCATTACAACTATTTGTCATTGCAGATTCAACTTAACCATCGATAACTTCCTTTATAAGCAATTCATGACTGACTTTTTTCTGCTTTTTCTTATACTGCTCTAAGTGCTTTATTGGTGCTTTTTTATTTTTTAGCGTTGGTTCAGTAACAGAATCAGAAAGCTCCGGTGCTGATGAGCCGCTAACACTGATATTTTTATTTTTCTGGCCCACTTGTTGAAAGTTTGGTTCAATTACCGTGCCTGTTAACGTAAAGTTAATTTCAGAAACCACCTGTGACTTAATCACCTGATCAATGGCAATACCTGCTAAAAAGGTCACCGGATTTAAGGTTGCAATCCAAGCTAGCGCAGGCAAACTAGAACTTAAATTTGGTTTGTATGATAATTTATAATCAAGAGCACCTGAAACAAAATTGGTGCTGCCTTTCATCAATAGATTTCCCGCGGTACCATTCATTTTAGTATTTGTTGTACTCAATAACCCCTGTTCTACTTTAAAGTCACCTTCAATATCACTATAAAACATGCCGTCACTGAAAATATCACGAAAATCTAACGTTAATTTTCGCACTAATGACTCTAAACTTAATACTGAAAAGATCCGAGCCACATCACTTACCTCTGTCAAATAGCCATCATCTAATTTAGCTTGGAATGCGCCATTTAAATTAGCCAAACCAAATTCATGGGGGCCGCCATTCCAGTCCAGATTAAAATCTACCTCACCACCACTATCACGAACAATAGAATCAAAACCTAACTGCTTTAATTCATACTCAATACTGTTAAGTGACATTTCACCCGACAAACTTGTTTGTGATAGTTCTTTATTTTTAAGCCAAATAGCAGAAAACCCTAACCTTGCTTGTTCCCGCTCGGCTTTAAAGTGGTTAATTTTAATCATATCATCACCACTGCGCTCTACGGTAAAATCCACTTGCCCTAAATTTAATGAGCCAAATTGGCAGCGATCACAGTGCAATTTAAATGGCGGAATACTGGCAAAGATAGTGTCATTGTTATGGCTCTGATTTTTTATTGTACGACTAAGGCTATGCTGTTTTTTCTCGGTGATTTTTTTCTCGGTAATTTTTTTTTCTATCAACAGAGTTGTTTCATTTGTTATTTCTGATTTAGGCTTAGCCTTAGATTTAGAAACAGTTAATGCTGGTTTTCCATTTGATTCCTCACGACTCCCATGACCATTTTTTCCAAGGTGAATAAACTCAGCATTAATATCGACGCCTTGCTCAAACCAGTCAGGATAAAATTTCAACTGACTGCGGGTTTCCTTAGCATTAAGCTGCAATAACCACCAATGCTGTTTGTCTAATAAGTTAAAAGACACATTATTTAATTCTTGTCCTAAAATAGATAACTTACCAATAGTGCCTCGAATACGTTCAGGTTTAGCAAACAGTGGCAGCTCTTGATTACTCGTTATTGCGTGCCCTGTTGTCAACTCAACGCCATTAGGGTTAATGGCTGTAATACTCGAAATAATGTCACTAAGCAAGGGTTGCCACAGAGAAAAATCAGCTTGCTCTAACTGGGTTGTTATATGAAAGCCATCCATAGGTAAGAGCATTTTCTCATCACCTAAAACTAAGTGTGCCCGTGAAAATTGAGTATCTTTATGATTAAGTACGCCAAAAAACCTTAAGTTATCATCGAACTGAGCAGTAATTTTTGATTGTTGCATTTGCCCATTAACGTTTATCGTAAAGTCACTCTTCTCTTGAGCCGTTTTACCGTATGGGGCAGGCAAATTAAGTGCCGTTGCAAATAAGTCAGAATCCAAAGTAAAATCATAAGAAAAACCTCCTTGGTGGTGCTGATGCAAAGATAAATTCCCTTGCCAACTAAGCTGATTTTGCAAATATTTTTGTAACACAAGTGGCACATGCTGCTGCCATTCTTGCTCTGTCCAATTGGCACTTAAGTTAATATCAGTATCATAATATTCATTTTTATCTATTCCTGCAATTTCTAAAGAAAGTGGTAAGCCCTGCCACACTAACGATAAACTGTCAGTTTCTATTACATCATTAACAAAACGTAACTGCCCTTCCACTTCAGAAAAGTTCATACGTGGAGCCTGCAGAGCTACCTGATTATCATTAAAATTAATTTCTCCGCTAGAAATAGTATTATCAAGATCATTTAACGGTAAATTCAAGTCAAATTTCCCTGTAATATTACCGATAACATTTAAGTGCTCTAAGACATTTCCTATAGAGTCTTTTAATGGACTATTTTTCATTAACTTCGCAACCGCTTTTGCTTTTGTTGGCTTGATTAACGCATCAACAGTTAATATTTGCTTATCAGCTAAATCATCAATAGCCACTTCAACACCGCTAACATTTATTCCCGTCAAATCACCTTCTCGGCCAGTAATTAACATTGAATTATTGGTAAAATTTAAATTAGCTGAAAAGTCAGTAATCGCAGGCCAATTATCAGAAAATTTAAACGTGCTATCAGTTAACTCTGCATCAACAACAAAAACACCGCTGTTATCGGTAAAAGGAAACTTAACTAACGGTCCGTTAAGCAAAACTTGCGCTTGCTTAATTGTTCCCGAAACCAAGGCATTATTAAGGTAGCCAACTAGACTTTTACTCATAATTGACAAAGGTAAATAATGACCGACATTGCCGACATTGCCTCTTTCCATAGTAGCAAGCAGCGCCATCGTCATTTCACTATTAACTGGCGCTTCCAGTTGAACTTGTGCTGATATCTGTATCTGTCCTGAAACAAAATCAAGCTCATTTACCGCCAAAGACCAACCCGCATCATTAAACGATATATTCGCTTGCGCGCTCAGTGTTTGATAAGGAAATGGTTGAACAAAGTGTTTATTAAAATTTAAATCGCCTTGCTGAGCAAGCACATCAAATGTTAAGTAATTGTTATCCAGACTTAAACTACCTGAAAAATTGGTTAGACCTGGAATACCATAGCTATAACGATTAGAAACATTAGCGAAAGTAGCAACCACTTGCACACGACTTTTCTCTTGTTTCTTATTAACAAGCTCTTGTTCCAAAGGCTGGTTTCTTATGTACAAGTCATTGACTTGACCCGTTAACGATAATTTAGCTAATAAGTCGAGATTGTTTTTTTCTCCAACAAAGAGGGGTACTAACTGACTAGCTAAAGATAAGTCGATAGTGGAAATATAAGTGGAGTAATCAGATGCTTTTTTATTAAGCATTAAGGTTAAGTTTTGCGGTGATTGCTGATTAAATTTCAGCGATAATGGTGTACTAAACAGCTTCAAGCTTTCTTTTTGTTTACCTTTAACGAGTAACAACTGCCCTTGACCTAATGTTAAGTTTTGTTGCTTATTTTCAAACAACCAACTCATATTATTTTCAGCTAGCTCAACTTGTAAACGCTCTACAGAAGAACTATTAACAGTTAACCAGGTCGCAAAACTAATGTCGGTTTTAGTTTCATCATTATCTATCGCTAATAAACTATCTAGCCAAGGAGTTATATCTAAATGATTAGCTTCTAAATAAACTTGCCCATTAAGTTCACTTATATTGTCCCCTTGTAATTTAAGGCGAAGTTGTAAATTATTAGAGCTCAAACCATTAAATACCACACTCCCTTGCGCTTGGTGTAAACCGCCTTTATTTAGCCAAGTTAATTTATTAATGTGAAAACCACGTGTCAGTGTTTCATTATTAATAACAATATGGCTATCTCGAATAGTAAATTGATTTAATCTATTTAAAAAAACATTGGCAACTAACTCAAAATCATTGGCTTCTTTAATATTTTTCACACTATTATCTTGAGTATTTTTCCCCGTTAAACTCTCCGAAGTCGCTTCTTTTTGCCAAAGACCTTCACTAACATTAACTTTTGCCCCTGTTAATACCAAGTTACTTGAAATAAGCTTTTGTTGACTAATGCTGCGCCAAAAATCGATCTGTAGAGTTAACTGCTTGATATGCACCGAGGCTTGCTCATTGTCAACCAAACTAACTTCACCCAGTACTATGGTTGGCCTTGTGCCTTGCCAAGCAATACCAAATGAACCGATAATAATATTCGTTTGAAGTCTATTATTTAGATAATCTTGAAAATCAACATGATAATTTTCTACGTAGGGCGAAAGTAAACGAAAAGCACTGATCAAAACAGCCAGTAAGACCAATAAAATGGCTACTGTTTTATAAAGTCGGTTTAACCAACGATTAAAAGTGTTTGTAATACTCATTAAACTATCTTTATTTAAATTAAACTACATCATAACTACGTCGAACTGCTCTTGATTATACATAACTTCGGGCTTAACTTTAATTAACTTGCCAATAAAAACTTCAACTTCACCGAGGTTATGGCATTCGTCATTCTCTAAAAAATCACATACCGCGGTTGATGCATAAACAATAAACTGATCCGCATCATGCGCACGATTAACCCGAACAATTTCTCGTAATATTTCAAAACACACAGACTCAACTGTTTTTAAATAACCTCGACCAGTACAAACAGGGCATTCACCACATAAAACATGCTCTAAACTTTCTCGAGTGCGTTTACGAGTCATTTCCACCAGACCAAGTGCCGAAAAACCATGAATGCTATATTTCACATTGTCTTTGCTCATCGCCATATCTAAACTGTGCAGCACTCTACGTTTATGATCGTCATTGTGCATATCAATAAAATCAACAATGATAATACCGCCTAAATTCCTTAAACGTAACTGTCTGGCAATTGCCTGTGTTGCTTCAATGTTAGTACTAAAAATAGTGTCTTCTAGATTACGGTGACCAACAAATGCTCCAGTATTGATATCAACAGTGGTCATCGCCTCTGTTTGATCAATAATCAAATAACCACCTGATTTTAATTCAATTTTACGATGCAGAGCGCGTTGAATTTCAGCTTCAACTGAAAACAAATCAAAAACAGGTCGCTCACCAGGGTAGTATTCAAGTAAAGGCGTTAACTCTGGAACGAATTCTGTTGTAAAATCAATTAGCTGATTATAGGTTAGTTTAGAATCAACCCTAATTCGCTCTAATTCAATACCAACAAAATCTCTTAATACACGAAATGACAAAGATAAATCTTGGTAAATAGGTAAATCTCTTTGTTTGCGCTGCTTGCGTTCTAAAACTTTTTGCCATACACGACGTAAAAATTCAGCATCATGTTTTACTTCTAAATCACCTGCCCCTTCACCCGCAGTACGAACAATAAAACCCTGTTGCTCATCACAATAAGGACTAACAATATCTTTTAAACGTTTACGCTCTTCAGGTTTTTCAATGCGCTGAGAAATTCCTGCGTGACTAGAATTTGGCATAAGTACTAAGTAACGCGAGGCGATAGTAATATCCGTTGTTAAACGTGCACCTTTAGTTCCTAAAGGATCCTTAACAACCTGCACCATAATATATTGACCTTCATGCACTAAAGCACGAATATCAGGAACTTGACCGTTTTCTTCTTTGATAATAAGTTTAGAATTAATATCTGAAGCATGTAAAAACGCTGCTTTGCCTAAGTTGATATCGACAAAAGCCGCCTGCATACCTGGCAAGACTCTAATAATTTTTCCTAAATAAATATTACCCACAATACCGCGTTTCGCTTCTCGTTCTATATGCACTTCTTGCAACGAACCATTTTCAATTAAAGCAACGCGAGTTTCACTTGGGGTAACATTAATTAATAATTCTGCACTCATTTAATTTCTCTTGATATAAGTATAAAGCTTGCCGTTAATTTCTAGCTATAGTTCTGCGTATCTATTTTCGGTAAAGCGAACTGAGTTAGTAATTCAGCCGTTTCATATAATGGTAAACCCACTACAGCAGAATAACTTCCGCTAATAGTTTTAATAAATTGCCCTGCAATGCCTTGAATAGCGTAGCTGCCTGCTTTATCTTGTGGCTCACCAGTTTGCCAGTATGCCTGAATTTCAGAGAGCGTAAGCGCTTTAAAGGTTACTTTTGTCGTCACAAGTTGTGTTGTAATTTTGCCATCACTCACTACGGCTACAGCAGTTAAAACCTCATGCTGTTTATCTGATAATAACGATAAAGTATTAATACAATCCTTTAAGTTCTCAGGTTTACCTAAAATAGTATCATTCATCACAACACTCGTATCTGAGCCTAAAACCACGGTCGATTTTTTTGTCGTGTTCGGTAATGTTAGAAAAATTTTCTGCGCTTTTTCTATCGCTAACCTCAAAACATAATCCGCAGGTGACTCTTCAGCCACTAACGTTTCATCAATATTACTGGCTTGCACGGTAAATGAATAACCTAACTGCGCTAGCAGCGTTTTTCTTCTCGGAGATTGAGAGGCTAAAATAAGTGTATTTTCTGACATAAATATTAAGTTAACCTACTGAATTTTGAAGTGACGACGTACTCGACGCAATAATAAAAATACCCAAGGCCACAACACAATACTGGTAATAACGGGGTATAAATAGCTGGGCAAAAACACCGCATCGATTAAAAAACGTTGTAACCAAAAAACCAGTAAATGATAAAGTGCGGCTAATACACCAATAATTAATGCTTGCTGCCAAACAGAAAAATTACGTATTTTTTGAAAGTTAACGATAACTATATATACCGTAAGTGCCATTGCACCGGCATGCACACCTAAAACAGAGCCGAGCAATACATCAAGAATAAAGCCCATCATCCAAGCGGTAATAATATTTATTTTATTGGGAAGCGCTAGACACCAGTAGACTAAAACAATCAAGACCCAGTCAGGACGAAAAGCATCAACACTTAACGGCATAGGCATAATACTCGCCATTACGGCAATTAAGAGCGTAAAAATAATAATAATGCCGTTATGAGAAAACATTAATTACCAGCCTTTAATTGCTGAGTCAGCTTTTTAGTGCCGACTTTATTGTGACTTATTTTACTTTTTTTAGGAGCAAACATACTTGCAGGTTTTTCTTTTGATAATAATAATAGATATCTCAACCGATCAATTTTCGCAACAGGTTGACTATAAATAGTAGCGAATTCACGAGACTCATCAGTATTTACTAACACAACTTTAGCAACAGGATAACCTTCAGGGTACTTACCACCTAAACCAGAGGTTACTAATAAATCCCCTCGTTTAACATCAGCACTGTGTGGTACAAAATTATGGATCAAACGATCAATTCTACCACTGCCAGAAGCAATTAAACGTAAACCATTACGTTGTACTCGAACGGGTACTCCGACACTAAGATCGGTAATTAAAATGACACGTGAACTACGCGATCCAACATGCAATATTTGACCAACAATGCCTTGTTCATCAAGTACCGGTTGCCCTTCATAAACACCATCACTCGCGCCACGGTTAATTAATACTTGATGGGTATAGGGATCACTATCTACCGAAAGTATTTCGGCAACCATTTTTTTTATTTCGCTACGCAATGGTGAAGCAAGCAATAAACGTAAACGTTCATTCTCTTTTTTAATAATACTAAGTTGCAAACTTTGCTCATGAAAAACTAACTCATTTTCACGATATTGATGATTTTCTTTCATTAATTGCTGACGAGTAACCAGGTTTTCTGACGCCCAAGTCAGCATTTGTTTAGGTGCATTGGCAATAAATTGCAAAGGACTAACCAGCGATTGTAAATAACCACGTGTCGTTTCAAAACTGGCCATTCTATGGTCGAAAAAAATGAAGACCGCAGACAGAAGCAATACCAAAACAAGTCGATATTGTGGGGAAGGGCCATGTTTAAATATTGGGTTCATAAATGGAAGCGACAAGTAATAAATGGGAAGTTATAAGCAATGGTTTTGTCACCATAATTAATATATATTAAACTGTAGATTTTTCGTAGCCACTTAGTCCAAGTACAAGGCAAAAGCACGGAGTTGACGCTAGTCAATGAGTACTTTTAACGCCGTTATTGGACAAAGTGGTAATGAAAATCCACAGTTTTTATTCGTATGAAAAAAGATCGCCGCCATGCATATCAATCATTTCTAAGGCTTTACCGCCGCCTCTTGCTACACAAGTCAGTGGATCTTCTGCCACAACAACAGGAATACCTGTTTCTTCCATTAGCAAGCGGTCAAGGTCTTTTAATAAAGCACCACCACCCGTTAATACCATGCCACGTTCTGAGATATCAGAAGCAAGCTCTGGTGGTGATTGCTCTAAAGCCACCATAATAGCACTAACAATACCCGTTAAAGGCTCTTGTAATGCTTCTAAAATTTCATTGCTGTTTAAGGTAAAGCTGCGTGGAACACCTTCAGCTAAATTACGACCGCGTACTTCAATTTCAATGAGTTCTTCACCTGGGTAGGCAGAGCCAATTTCATGTTTAATGCGCTCAGCAGTTGCTTCACCAATTAAACTACCAAAATTACGACGTACATAATTAATAATCGCTTCGTCAAACTTATCACCACCAATACGCACAGAAGATGAATACACCACACCGTTTAATGAAATAATGCCAACTTCAGTCGTACCACCACCAATATCAACTACCATTGAGCCAGTTGCTTCCGATACTGGCATACCTGCACCAATTGCTGCTGCCATAGGCTCATCAATAAGGTAAACTTCACGAGCGCCTGCTCCCATAGCCGATTCACGAATAGCACGACGTTCAACTTGAGTAGAACCGCAAGGAACACATACTAAAACACGTGGGCTAGGACGTAAGAAGTTATTGCTATGCACTTGTTTAATAAAGTGTTGCAACATTTTTTCAGTAACAAAAAAGTTAGCAATAACACCATCTTTCATTGGTCGAATGGCTTCAATATTACCCGGCGTTCTACCTAACATCGCTTTAGCTGCTATACCAACAGCGGCAACACTTTTAGAGCCACCTGAACGGTCTTGACGAATAGCAACAACAGAAGGTTCGTTCAATACTATGCCTTGATCTTTGACATAAATAAGAGTGTTAGCGGTTCCTAAATCGATTGATAAATCGTTTGAAAACATGCCGCGTATTTTTTTAAACATATAATCCAAATGTCCTGTGAAAATGGCGAGTTAGTTTATTACTTTTTATTGAAAAGAGTGAATAAACTAAGCAAAAAATTAGCGAGTTATTATTCTTGTAACAGATCGAACAATCATACCTTAGTATTAGGGGAATGTGTTGCTTTTTTTGAAGAAATTAGCGAATCGAGAGAACCTTGTCAAACGCAATAATATTGCAACGTACAGCAAGTTATTATTGCTGAATTTCACGCTGGTAAATAATGCGATCGTTGCCACGGAAAATGCCGAATGTTAAAGTTGCCGAGGGATTATTAGTAAAGTTACCGTCGCCTGTCCAATCATACTGTAACCATGCAGGAACTTGATACTCGACTTTAAGTGGTCCTTGACGATTTTCTACTGTAGAAAATGGAGCAGAGAAAAATAATTTTCTATAAACACCCGAATCATAAACACTCCCATCAACACTAGCATCAGTATGGCTGGTTCCTAAATCATCAGTATTGTCGGCATCGAATAAACGATAGTCCCATAATGTCAGACCGCCACTACCAATTGCTCCAGTTTCATGCTTAGTAACTATCTCAGGGATAATACAGTTTTCCTCAGGGTTAGTTATAAATTCTGTCCCGTTAAAGTGCTCAATAAGCATAGTCATTGATAAAGCAGAAGTTTCAGGAGCGAAACTATTTTCCATGCGCCAGCGTCCAAAACGAATGTCAATCGTATTATCAAAAGCTAACGCAGGAGGCACTGCATCTACTTGATAAAATTTAGGGTTTTCAAAGTAATCAATGCTATCAGTGGGTTTAAAAGTGACTTCGTCAGAATCTTTAAATACATCAAAAGGTAATTCAAAATCGGCTTTAAAAGGAGCAATTTCACTAGCCGAAGTACGAGTATAAACAAAGTGATGAGCGTCGGGTAGTTGATATGTTAATACACCATCACCTTGAGCCATTATTGTTCCGATACCAGAGACATCTCCCGATAAAGGTAATGCGTTTGTATGCATTGTTGATGGCTGTAAAAAGCTGATTTCATTATCAGTATCAGTAACTAAGTTAACCAGTTTAGCAAAAGCGCCAGTATAATTTTTAGTTACACTAGATGGATCAGCGCCATTATATGCTGTAATCGTTAATGTGGGTTCAATTGAATAACGAATACTGCCTTCTAACTCAGTAAGTTGCCCTGAGTATGCCCAGTCAAGCGTAGAGCAAGTAAGCCCATGATTTGCTGTTAGACTTCCTTCATCATTACCAGCATCGATCGTTTGTATAAAATAAGCAGGATAAAAGCGACCAATATTAGCACTTGTTGCTGCTGGTATAGTTTCGCCCAAATACCCCATCACTGGCGGTGTGGCGGTTATAGTAAAAACTCCAACTTCCGACACTGTTTGATTACTTTCATTATGGCTTCCATCATCCGCTTCCACTACATCAACACTGGTTACACCCAATGAAACTAGGTTGCCCAAGTTTGGCGCAATCGTAGTAACAGTTAACGGAATATTATTCATTTCAAAGTTTTTCGTTATCGTGTCATCACTACATGCCGCCGAAATGTTTAAATTGAAGTTAGCTCCTGCCACCTTAAAGGCAGTGCAATTGATATCACTACCGTCACCACTTACACAGTTTGCATCTGTATCGGGACTAGCTACAATCAGTTTTGCAGGAGTTACTATGGCTGTCACCGAAGAAGAAGTTAACCCTGCTGAAGCTGCATCACTGATATCAATTCGAATTTCTCCCGCATCTTGATAAATGAAGTCTAGGTTAGCTGTGCCTGTACCATCAAAGTTAACTATTTTATTTTGTATGACCGAAGCGGATGCCATATCTACTGTGTCTAAACTAGGTACTTCAGTCCCAATGGTAGGATTAGAATAATTGAAGACAAAATCGACCGACTGGTCTCCAGTATAAGCAGGGACACAATCAAGACCTGAATCACTAAGCTTAACCGCTTGAATCTTTAGGCTAGAAGTAGTGCAAGATAGATGATTGTCTAAATTCAACAAGAAGCCCGCTTCTGTGAAGTCAACTGCACAACCAGTAGAGCTATCACTAGTATCTGAACACAAATTATCAGACGTTAACGAAAGCACCGCTGGAGTATTGATATCGGTATAACTAAAAGTTTCGTTAGCACTACTACCATTAACAATATTAATAGTTTGATCCGCTCCACTATTAACTTGCATAGTGACAGTGGTATTTACCGTATTATCAAAAGAGCTACAGCTAGCGTTGCTACAAGCACGAATTAGTATTGGCTCTGGTGCGCAAGTTAGGCCAGCCCCATCATGGCTTATTTGAAAGAGGTTTGTAGAAGTAGCACAAGGATGAGTTTCATTATAAACAGTAGTCACTTCACTCGCAGAGAGTGCATAGTCATAAATTTTCACCTCGTCAATTTGACCGACAAAACCCCACCCCCAAAATAAACTTGATAGTCCACCTAAACTCAAAGCATAAGCATTGGGTAATAAAGTATCCGTCGCGGCACTAGACGCATCGGCAACACCGTTTATATAAAGTATCTGTTCGCCATTTTCATAACTTGCGGCAACATGCACCCAACTACCATCATTGGGAATATTGGTCGAACTATCTAAACTACCGCCATTCCACGTTAAACGTAAATCACCATCGGTTTGCACTGACAAACGATAATTCAAACTAAAAAGAAAATTATAACCCTTGCTAATAATAATGTCTTCCACCAAGTTCGAAAATGATGTTTGGTGCCTTATCCATGCACTTAACGTAAAAGAGTTCGACATATCTAATAGATCATTATCATCGACCTGAACTCCACTGTAATTAAAGTCACCATAACGACAAGTACCAGGATCACCAATTATCGCGGGGTCAGGAGAACTATCGCCAGTACTTGCTGCTAAAAAAGTAGTGCCGTTCAACGAGTTACCACTACTGTCTAATACTTCACCACTTGCTCCAGTCCAACTCGTTTCTTCAAAACGCCATTCAGCAATAAGTCCAAAATAACCTTCGTTTGGACCTCCCCCCGTATCTCCTCCTGAATTACCAGAACCTGTATCTCCCCAGTCCCCTGTTCCGTCGGGCATACGACGATAAGTATGAGAACTTGAATGTGGAGCAGTCCAGTCGTAAGTAAGAGAGCAACTATTATCTTGTTGATGAGTATAATCAACGCTTAAATAATCAATAGTATTGCCCATATCATCAAGCAAAAGAATATCAAAAGGCTTATTGCTTGGAATAAAATTTGTTGGCACAACAATATAAACAGCGTTTGATAGCGTTCCTGTGGACAATGACAATGCACCACTACAACTTCCATGTTGACTTTCGCACGCTTGAACAGACCAAGTATTATAAACACCCGATGCAATAGCACCATCTAACAGCTTTATTTCAATAAACCCTACTTTGCCTGCTTCATTTAACGTTGCAGAGCCCATATATTGAGAGCAAATAGCAATAACTTGTGTGCTTAATAATAATAAAGAAAAGCCAAATATTTTAATAAAACGATGCATTTACAAACTCCTCGCTTCTACTTGAATAGTGCGACTGCTTTTCACAACGCCTTTAGAGTCAGCATCAATACTACCGCTGCCACATTCGCCAGTACTCGTTAAGCGGTAATAATTAATATTGGTTATGGGGTCGGTAAAATATAAAGTACAGCTTGTTTTAGCCTCACAATGATATAGCCCTTCAATATTAAAAAAGGTAGGAGAAGTTGGACGTGAAGCTGGTGAAACAGGACAAGTTGACGTTGTATTCAAGGGAAATAAGACAGCGAGTTCAGCCTGCATAGCCGAATTAGCCGCCATTAACGCCCGTGTACCTATGACTTCTTGGGCAATACTTTCACTACTGGTTGAAAGTACTTTGACTAAAGAGCTACCAAGCAAAGTCAACACGATAATAACAAACAAAGCCAACATCAAAGCACTGCCTTGCTGTTTAGCTTGTATTGTATTATTACTAATGTGGCTACTGCTTAGTATCATGTTAACTGACTCTTTTTATCGCGTTTGTTTAAGGGATATTCGTAATATGTATCGAATTATCAAAGAGCACTTGCTCACCATCATCACGGGTAAAGTTAAGTATTATTTGTATCACAGCATTTCGCTGTAGTGAAGCTTCATTCACCGTGAAATTGCTACCAGCAAAATCTACCCCTTTTGCCATTAAACTATTGCTACCCGTTAAAGGAGGCAAACGCTGTACGGAAGTAAAATCATAACCTACATAGCGTTTAAGCGTTTCACCATTAAGGCAGTACGAAACAGGTGTATTAA
>JAWSUX010000107.1:0-25502 GCA_033852215.1 Colwellia sp.
TTTATTTGAATTAAGTCGTCGTATTCAGGTAAGTTTTACTAATATCGATGATTATGATCAGTTTTTAACTCAGTTGGTCAAAATTAATGTTAGCCATATATCTGCGTTATCTATGAATGTTACCCAGCGAGATAAGTATTATCAGCAAGCATTGTTACATGCTATCACTCAAGCAAAACAAAAAGCACAACAAATGATAGAACACACTGGCGGGCGTTTAGGTAAACTAATTTATTTAAAAGAGCAGTCAACAAATTATTATCAGCCTCGATATGCACAAGCAATGATGAGTGAGCCAAGTTCGGAAAGTCATTCGTCTTTAGTGGGTAGTCAAACGATTAAAGCCAGTGTTTTAATGAAATTTGCGATGGCAGAATAATAATCTGATTATTTATTAGCTAAAAGCTTTAGTTTTCCTGTGTTTTTAGGTATGTTAGCCCACTTTATTTAGTGATAATTTATAATTAGCGCGAAAATTGTTTTTTATCGCTGTGATAGTAGATAATAAAGATAAATATCACCGAAGAATATTAGGGCAAACTAAGGCGCTAATTACTAGGTAATCTGATATTATCGCTAACATGGCGAATATTAGTGCTTTGTTTTTTCACGGTTTCATAGAGTCATTAGTTTTTACCTTATGGAAATGAATTAGGCTTATTAATATTATGACTTTATTTGATGAACATATAGCGAAGTAAAGCGAAACCCGATGAAAGAATTTGTAGTAATATACGATTATCTCGTCACTCAAGAAATAGTGGGTGATTGGGATGGTGAAGAAGAAGAAGTTGCTGAGCGTCTGAATGAGATTTATCATACACTGTATGACTTAGCAGAAGAAGATATCGAAACGGAAGTTTTAGAGCAGCTATTAGCGTTAATCTGGGATGCCTGGATAGGACAAGAAGAGCTCGCTGATATCGAAACCAATGATATTTATGATTGGTGTAAACATGTGCTTGATAACAGAGAACAACACTTACAAGCACTGCAGTAATATCAGAACTAACCTCATTCAAAAGCTCAATTTTTGAATGAAACCAAATTAATTCAATTGTAGAAAAGTGAAGTTATGCAAAGCGAAATCAATACGGAAGCAAAAAACGACGTGGAAACTGAAACAAATACGGATGTTGTGACAGTAAGTGAAACTGAAATAAAGCGCACCAGTACTAAAGAAATCATTACCTACCTTACTGAAAAGTTCCCTGCGTGTTTTTCAATAAAAGGCCCTGTTAAACCTCTTAAAGTGGGTATTTTTCAAGACTTAGCTGAAAAGCTTGGTGATGATGAAACTGTGAGTAAAACGCGTTTGCGCCAAGCTTTACGTCACTACACCAGTAGTTGGCGATATTTAAAAGCAATAAAACTTGATGTTTTCCGTGTTGATATTGATGGTAACGATGTTGCTAAAATTGATGAAGAACAAGCAAATTATGCTAGTAAGACATTAAAAGAAAGCCAAGAAAAATTTGGTAACAAAAAAGATACAGACAAAAATACAAATAAACCTTATAAAGGTAAACAAGGTGAGGCTAAACAGGGGCAGGCTCAAAAGCCGAGCAAGTTTAAGGCAGTAAAAGCCAAAAGTGCAACTGTTAAAAAAACACCAGTAAAAGAAAGTGCACCACTAAAACCTGTTGAATCAGCTACAGTTAAAGTAGGCAGCCAAGTTAAGGTACAATTAGGCAATACGCCAATGAATGCATCTATTACTGAAATATCGGGTAATGATATAAGTGTTCAGCTTGATTCAGGCATGGTAATTAAAACTAAAATGCAAAATATTTATTTATAAAGTTTTGTTTTTTGGCTTTATTGAAAGAGTTATCTTTAATTAGTATCTTTCAGTTTACTTTATAAATTATGGAGTTTAATGCATGCAAAAAAATTGTCGTACTGCGCTTGCCGTTTCTTTCTCTTTAGGGTTAGGGCTTTCAGGCTTAGCCCTTTCTGGTTTAATCACATCAGGTAATGTACTTGCCTTTGACAAATCCTCAGTACCAGAGCAATTGCCTGTTTTAGCTCCCGAAAGTCAACATGCAACCGCGAGTAAACGTATAACAGCCAGATTTACTCGTGCGCATTATAAAAAAATCACCATAGATGATGAATTATCAGGGCAAATATACGACCGTTTTATTAAACAATTAGATTATGCTCGTAATGTCTTCTTACAAAGCGATATTGATAGCTTTGAAAAGAACCGTTTTGAGTTTGACAGTTTACTTACCCGTGGCAAGTTAACTATTGCTTATGATATTTATAATATCAATATGCAAAGACGGTTAGAACGCTATGAATATGCGTTAAGTTTGCTTGATACTCCGTTAGCTGTTTCCTCTGAAAAAAATAATAATTCAACTAACGAAGAGAAAAATCCATTTGATTTCACCTTAGATGACACTTATATTTTTGACCGTGAAAATGCTACTTGGCCAGCAACACCTGCCGAATTGAATGAATTATGGCGCTTAAAAGTCAAAAACGATGTTTTGAACTTAACCTTAACGGGAAAAAAGTGGCCTAAAACCAAAGATGTATTAACCAAGCGTTATAACTATGCGATTAAACGATTAAAGCAAAGTGAAAGTGAAGATGCTTTTCAGTTAATGATGAATAGTTTTGCTCGTGTTGTTGAGCCTCATACCTCTTATTTATCACCGCGTAATGCCGAACGTTTTCAAGTTGATATGAACTTATCTCTTGAAGGTATTGGAGCTGAGCTACGCGCTATAGAAGATTATACCGTTATTCAACGCGTAGTTACTGGTGGCCCGGCAGATAAATCAAAACAACTGAAAGCTAAAGATAAGATCGTTGGTGTTGCTCAAGCTGATGAAGACTTTGAAGATGTTATTGGTTGGCGATTAGATGATGTGGTTGAATTAATTAAGGGACCGAAAGGCACCACGGTACGTTTACAAATATTATCTGGTGACTCCGATGATGAAGCCAATATTAAAGTTGTCTCAATTGTTCGTGACATTATCAAGTTAGAAGACCGAGCAGCTAAATCTGAAGTTTATCTTGAGAATCCTGATGCTGTGGATAGTAAAAAATTGGGTGTGATCACTATTCCAAGTTTTTACAATAATCTTTCTCGGGATGTTAAAAAAGAGATAACTAAACTTAAAGAGCAAGAAGTGCAGGGCATTATTGTCGACTTACGTGGTAACGGTGGTGGCTCACTTACCGAAGCAACATTGTTAACAGGGCTGTTTATAGATAAAGGCCCAGTTGTTCAAATTAGAGATGGTGCTAATCGTATTGTAGTACATAGAGATCGAGACGGTGTGAGCTCTTTCGATGGACCATTAACCGTAATGGTTGACCGTTATAGTGCTTCTGCATCTGAGATATTTTCTGCTGCTATTCAAGATTATGGTCGAGGTGTCATTGTTGGTGAACATACTTTTGGTAAAGGTACTGTACAGCAACATCGTGGCTTAGGTCGTGTTTATGATCTTTATGAAAAACCGCTAGGTAGCATTCAATATACTATTGCTAAATTTTATCGTATTGACGGTGGTAGTACCCAACATCGTGGTGTATTACCTGATATAGCCTTTCCTACGGCAGTAGACCCAGAGGAATGGGGCGAAAGTAAAGAAGAGAATGCCTTACCTTGGGATCGCATTAATAAAGCACAATACTCTAGACTAAATGAATTGAGTAAAGATGTTGAATACTTAACCTCTCTTTATCAACAACGCATTAAAAATAATAAAGAGTTTAATTATCTGTTAGATGATATCCATACTTATCAAGCGGAAAAGGATGATAAAACAATATCACTTAACTTAGCTAACCGTAAAAAAGAACGTGAAGAACGTAAAGTTAAACGATTAGTCAGAGTGAATGAACAACTGATACATTTGGGTAAAGACAAAATTAAAGACTTAGATGATTTATCAGATGAGTTAGATGATTTAGACCCATTTTTAGATGAAACCGCGCGTATTACGTTTGACTTTATTTCATTAGGTAAAGTAGCTAAAAAATAATAATGCCTTAAAAAACAAAACCGCCCACTGAGGCGGTTTTATTTTATCTACTTTTATCCTAAGATAAAATTAGATAAATAATATTATAATAGAGGGGTAAACCTTCATGCCTGAGTTAAATAATCAACAAAAACCAAGTATGCTTGATGCAAGCATACCCGTTATTACCTTAATTTTTTTACTCACCTTAGCGGTATTTTACTTTGGTGATAATTCTTCATATGGCCCCAATCAAATCGCACTACTTACAGCTATGGGCGTTGCCATAGTCATTGGTATAAAAAATGGGCAAAGCTGGCAGTCTATTGAAAAAGCGATTGTGAATGGAATTTCTCTTTCTCTTGGTGCTGTTTTAATTTTATTAGCGGTAGGCTCACTTATTGGTACTTGGTTATTATCAGGCACAGTGCCAACGATGATTTATTATGGTTTACAGTTATTAAATCCATCATGGTTTTATGCTGCGGCTTGTGTAATGTGTGCGATTGTTTCTATGAGTATAGGTAGTTCATGGACTACAGCTGCAACGATAGGTGTTGCGTTAATCGGTATAGCTCAAGGACTCAATTTATCACCAGCCATTACTGCTGGAGCAGTTATTTCAGGCGCCTATTTTGGTGATAAAATATCTCCTCTTTCTGAAACAACTAATTTGGCCCCAGCTATTGCCGGCAGTGAACTTTTTTCTCATATACGTTATATGTTTTGGACAACAATCCCCTCAATTGTCACTGCCCTTCTTCTATTTGTCATGCTTGGCTTAAATGAAAGCATGATTGCAGATAATGAAAGTATTGATTTGTTAAGTAAGCAATTGGCTGAGCAGTTTAATATTTCAGTAGCTAACTTATTACCTTTATTCATCTTATTGACTCTTGCTATTAAAAAAGTCCCCGCTTTTCCAGCCGTTGCAATAGGTGCTTTAATTGGAGGCGTATGGGCATTTGTGTTTCAACAAGAGCTCATACAACGTTTAGCAGGCGATAGTGATGTAATTACCGCTAATGTAAAAGTTATCTGGACTGCTTTTTTTGATGGTGTGGCAATTGAAACGGGTAACAGCCAGCTTAATGATTTACTCAGTGGTGGCGGTATGTCCTCTATGCTTAATACTGTTTGGCTGATTATGTGCGCGTTAAGTTTTGGTGCAGTATTAGAATATTTAGGTATGTTGAAAAAGTTTGTTGACGTTATTCTAGCTTCAGCCAAGTCAACAGGCAGCTTAATTGCTAGCACGGTTGCTACATGTATTGGCACTAATATTCTTACTGCTGATCAATATATGGCCATAGTTATGCCTGGTCGTATGTACAAGGAGGAATATCAGCGTCGAGGTTTAGATCCGTTAGTTTTAAGTAGAACTTTAGAAGACTCGGGCACAATTACTTCACCACTGATCCCATGGAATACCTGTGCCGTTTACATGTCAGGGGTATTATTAGTCAATCCACTTGATTATGTATTCTATTGTTTCTTTAATTGGTTTAATCCTATTTTAGCGGTGCTTTATGGTTTTATAGGTTTTAATATCAAGAAGTTGGCAGTCAATACTGTCGCTAAAAGTCATGGAAAAATAACGTAATTTTTCTTTTGGTAACATTTATTTTTAAATAGTTTATAGGTCTTTCATGTCAGATAAAAAAGCACGTTTTTTAGCGGATTATGCCGCGGTAGAGTTCACCATCAATACTGTGGGTTTAACGATAAATTTAAATGATAGTCATAGCCAAGTAATCAGTGAATTGAAAGTAGAGCGGCAAGGCGAAAAACAAGGTGATTTAATACTTAACGGTGAGCAGTTAACACTGTTATCTGTTGTCATTGATAATCAAACATTAACTGCTGAGCAATATCAAGTAAATAAGACTTCTCTTATCATTTCTAAAAAAAACTTACCTAAAAATAAGTTTTTTAAGTTAACTATTAGTACAGAGATAAGCCCGGTAGATAACACATCTTTAGAAGGTTTGTTTAAATCGGGTGATGCTTTTTGTACTCAATGTGAAGCCGAAGGTTTCCGTCGCATCAGTTATTATTTAGATAGACCAGATGTCATGGCTACCTTTACCACTAAAGTTATCGCCGATAAAACCTTATATCCTTATTTACTGTCAAATGGCAATAAAATTGCTCAAGGGGATTTGGAAAATAACCAACACTATGTGACTTGGCATGATCCCTTTCCAAAACCGTGTTATTTATTTGCTTTGGTTGCGGGAAATTTTGACTTACTTGAAGATAGTTTTACCACAAGCTCTGGTCGTGAAGTTGCGTTAGAAATTTTTGTTGATAAAGGAAACTTAGCAAAAGCTAATCATGCGATGACATCACTGAAAAAATCCATGTTGTGGGATGAAGAAACCTTTGGTTTAGAATACGATCTTGATATCTATATGATAGTTGCGGTTGATTTTTTCAATATGGGCGCGATGGAAAATAAAGGTCTTAACGTATTTAACTCAAAATTTGTTTTAGCGGATAATAGCTGTGCAACTGATAGTGACTATTTTAATATTGAAGCCGTTATTGCGCATGAATATTTTCACAATTGGACGGGTAACCGCGTTACTTGTCGGGATTGGTTTCAATTAAGTCTAAAAGAAGGCTTAACTGTTTTTCGTGATCAGCAATTTAGCGCTGACATGCATGCAAGTGCAGTGACTCGTATTCAGAATGTAAGGCTAGTGCGATCACAGCAGTTTGCTGAAGATGCGGGACCAATGGCTCATCCTATCCGCCCTGAAAAAGTATTAGAGATGAATAATTTTTATACTTTAACGGTGTATGAAAAGGGCGCAGAAGTCATTCGTATGTTGCACACCTTGATAGGTGTTGAAAAGTTTCGTCTAGGTATGGATCTTTATTTTTCTCGTTTTGACGGTATGGCGGTTACTTGTGATGATTTTATTAACGCGATGTCTGATGCTAGTGGTAAAGAGCTAACTCAATTTAAATTATGGTATAGCCAATTAGGTACACCGACTATCAAGGTGACAGAGTCTTTTGATGCACAAAATCAATGTTATCAGCTGACATTGAGTCAGCAGTCGCCTATAACCGACGAACAAAAGAATCCACAGGCATTACATATCCCTGTTCGAGTCGAGTTAATTTCAAACTCAGACAAGAGCAGCAGTAAATATGAATTACTTGAGTTAACCAAAGACGAGCAAAGCTGGCAGTTTAATGGTTTTAAAGAAAAGCCTACATTAGCATTACTTGCTGATTTTTCAGCTCCAGTAAAATTAGACTTTGTCCAAAGTGATGAAACATTATTATTGTTAATGAAAACCGCTTCAAATAGCTTTTGTCGATGGGATGCAGGACAAAAATTGTTTATGTCCTATCTACAAAAACTAACTTTAGCACCTGACTTTGTGATACCTAATGAATTGATTCTTGCGGTTAATGAATTACTGAGTAGTGACAATAGTCGGGCTTTTATTGCTGAACAGTTACTTTTACCTAGCTTTGATGAGGCCGCGGGTCTTATAAACGAAGTTGAACCTATTGCACTTATTAAAGCGATTAAAAAATTAACTTGTTTTATCGCTTCTGGTGCTCAAGATAAACTATTAAGTAGTTATCAAAATTGCCAGCAAGCGCAGCAATCAGAAAAGCATAATGCTGTTTCTAATAGAGCATTAAAAAATGTTTGTTTACATTACTTAAGTGTATTACCTAACCATCAAGCGTTAGCCGCTAATCAATATCAGTATGCGGCTAATAATGATGATGTCAGTATTGAGAATATGACTGACAGTTTAGCTGCTTTGACCTGTGCAGCTAAAAATAATTTAGCAAACTTTACTGACGACATGCAACATTTTCAAAGAAAGTGGCAGGCTACAGCATTAGTCATGGATAAATGGTTTGTCTTGGCGGCAAGCCAGGTTGATAACAGTATTTTTAGCCAGTTAACTACATTAGTGAGCCATCCACTATTTAGCTTAAAAAATCCAAATAGAGCACGTTCATTAATTGGTGCTTTTGCAATGAATAATCCTGAGTTTTTTCATTGTAAAACAGGTCGTGGTTATCAATTTTTAGCTGAACAAATTACTAAATTAAACGATATTAACCCTCAGGTGGCTTCAAGGTTGATTACACCACTTATTCAGTTTAAAAGTTTTTCAACAGAGCATCAGGTATTGATTAAAGCACAATTAGTTAAGTTACATGCTTTACCTACACTTTCAGATGATCTAAAAGAAAAACTTGATGCAGCACTTAGCTAATTTTTATATAAAATTAGCTATATTGCAGGTTAGCTATCATTCATCAGTAATAAACGTCTGTTCATTGAACAGACGTTTATTACTGATCGGCTTATTCATTATTCGTTTAACGAAAGTTTAAAATTTTAGTGACAGGGTATTGATAAAAATAATTTTTCTCAGGGTAATATGAAACTGCATTCTCTAATAAATAGCCCTCATGCAGCGTCCTTGTTAAAATGAATAACGTCTACTAAGACTTTTATACTCAGCTTTAGGGAGTTCATTAATACAGGGATAGCGTGACAAAGTGCATGAAAGGTAGCATTGTATATTGCTTACTTGGTTTACGCTAAACTCGCTAATGTAGTTCTAAGTTGAGTGATTACTTAATCCGTTTGGTATACAAGCTCTATATGAAATATTATTTCACCATCAACATGACAGCTAAAGAGTTCTTGCCTTATTATGAAGGTAAAGCTCAATCAATTGTTACAACCACGACACAAGGTGTGAGGGTTCAATTTCCTGCAATGCATCTAAGAAAGCACCTAGCTAGCGCTGGTATTCAAGGTTGTTTTTGTTTAGAAACCGTAAATAAAAAGTTTTTATCTCTTACTAAGCTTTCTTAACCGTTAATAATAAACCCCGCTAGAGTAATCGCTTTAAACAGTGGTCTAAGCATTTACACTCTGAGTGGTCTGACCATCTTGTAACTATTTTTTTATTGTCTAAGCTAACTATTAATTGTTATTTCATAAACTTAGACAAAAAAGCTATTAATTTTTGTGTTTATTGAAGTGAACGTTTCAAACGGGTGTTTTAATTGTGTGTTTCTATTTGTGCTTTTACATTAAAATATATTCATGCAACTCATTTAAATACAGCGGCTTAACGGTTGTTTTTACTATTGCTACCTAAGTGAAATGATGCAATTATTGTTTAATCCACGTTGATGTAGATAAAAACAAAAGATCTTTCATTAATAATAATGAACGACTTAGAGTATGTATTCGCTTATACAATATGTTCAGATCAGGGGAGATAATAAATGAAGCACAAGCCTAACAATGGTTTTACTAGAAAACCTTTAGCCGTTGGTATCGCAGCAGCACTTTCAATGACACTTTTAGTAACAGCAGTTAATAATGTTAATGCCGCAATATTTGAAGTGGGTGATGTAGAAATTAGTTTTGATTCTACTTTCAGCGTAGGCTCTAGTTGGCGAGTAGAAAATCGAAACTGGAATGACAATATTGGTAAATCAAATAATGTAAATAGCGGTATTGACTATAGTGGCTTCTCTTTACTTAACCCGTCTTTTCAACCTTCAAAAGAAACCGTTTGGCAGCAAGGTGCTGGTGGTTATTCAACTAACGGTGATAATGGTAATTTAAACTATAATGCTGGCGAAAGTTTCTCTAAAACTTTAAAAGGTAGTCATGATTTAGATATCCACTACCAAAATGTCGGGATTTTTGTTCGTGGTATGTATTATTACGACTATGCCATGATGGATGAAGATCGAGCTTGGTCCAACCCTATTAGCGGTAATACCTATGATTCTTGCCGAGATGGCGAAGCGAAAGAACAGGTTTGTCGTGATGTACGTTTACTTGATTATTATGTGTATGGTGATTTTGATTTAGGTGAAATGCCTCTTTCTGTTCGCTTAGGTAATCAAGTCATCAGTTGGGGAGAAAGCACACTGATCTCTCATGGTATTAGTGAGATAAATCCGGTAGATATTGCTCGTTTACGTGCTCCAGGCGCAGAGCTTAAAGAGGCATTTATACCTTTCGGCGCTCTTTGGGCTTCATTGGGTGTGACAGAAAACTTTAATATAGAAGCTTTTTACCAATACACTTGGGAAAAAACGGTATTACCACCACCAGGAAGTTACTTTTCAACGAATGATTTTGCCGGTGATGGCGGACAGTATAATAATGTTCAGTTAGGGTTTGGTGGTAACCCAGATATGAACCTAGATTTTTTAATCTCTGGTTTAAATGATATAGGTAATGCAGTTAAAGCTGGACAAATGACACCAGCGCAAGCTGGTCAAGCTTATGCCGCTTATGTAGGGAATGTTCCCTTAAGAGCGCCGGGAAGTAAAGCTGAACAAGAGCCTGATGATGGTGGCCAATACGGTTTACGTTTATCTTGGTTTTTACAAGAGTTTAATGATACTGAGCTAAGTTTGTATTACGTCAATTATCATAGCCGTCGTCCTATTTTTTCAGGTATTGCCGCTGATTTTAGCTCAGCGACTGTTGCTGGTGATGTAGGTTATCTAGTTGGCAATACCATAACCGAAGACAACTATACCGATTTAAGTTCTTTTGCTCGAGTTGAGTTGGATTACCCTGAAGACATAAAAATGTACGCGTTAAGTTTTAATACAACCGTTGGCACGACAGCCGTTGCGGGTGAAATTAGTTATCGTCAAGATGAACCGCTGCAAATTGATGATGTTGAATTACTTTTTGCTGCTGTACCTCAACAACTTGCTAATACTGGTAGCCCTACCTATGCTGCTTTAGATGGTATTTCTCAAATGACTAATGCCAATGGCCAGTCTTTTGCTCCAGGGGCTAGGATAGAAGGTTTTCTTTTGTCCGATACAGTGCAAGCGCAAATGACCCTGACACACTTATTCGGGCCAACTTTAGGCGCTAGTCAATTTGTAGGTGTATTTGAAATTGGCGGTATTAATATTAATGATATGCCTGCTAAAAGTGAACTACGCTTAAATGGACCGGGTACGGCTCGTAGTGGTGAAATCTATATTGATGGTAGACATGCATGGGAAATAGAGCAGACCGTACAAGATGGCGTTGAAACTAACCCTTTCCCCACTGAGTTTGCTTGGGGTTATCGCGCCGTAGCAAAATTAGATTATACCAACGTCATTGCTGGCATTAATATATCACCGCGTATTGTATTTGCGCATGATGTTAAAGGGGTCACTCCAGATCCATTGTTTATGTTTATTGAAGATAGAAAGTCAGTTTCTCTGGGTTTAACGTTTGATTATCAAAGTCGTTGGTCTGCTGATTTGTCTTACAACGGTTTTTTTGGTGGCGTAGGTACAACGAACAAGATGGAAGATCATGATTATGTTTCTTTCAGCGTAAAGTACTCGATTTAATCTATTGTTGAATACAGCATAAGTTAACAACATCAATTAAAAGTATCAGAAAAGGTATTTAACAAATGAAAATGATTCTTAAAAGTAAAAGTAAAAGTAAAAGTAAAAGCAAAACATCACCCTTATTGTTCTTAACCATGGCCTCTATCGCTGTGTCGGTTACGTTAAGTGGCAATGCTTTAGCAAAAATAACGCCTGAACAGGCCGCTAAATTATCAAGCAAACTTACCCCCATGGGCTCAGAGCGAGCAGGAAATAAAGATGGTTCAATCCCTAAGTGGACTGGTGGTATTACTAAGGTTCCCGCAGGATATAGTGTTGGAGCACATCATGTTGATCCTTATCCTACAGATAAAATAAAATATACTATTACAGCGAATAATGTAAACGATTACAAAGATATGTTGACACCAGGGCAAATTAAATTGTTTGAAACATATCCTGCAACTTTTAAAATGAATGTTTATCAAACTCATCGCAGTGCTTCTTACCCTGAACATGTTTATCAAGCAATAAATGAAAATGCCACTCGTGCAGAACTAGTTGAAGGTGGTAACGGCATTAAGGGAGCAGCGATAGGTATTCCTTTTCCTGTACCAGCGAATGGTTTAGAAGCTATTTGGAATCATACGTTACGCTATCGTGGTGAAAGTGTTACTCGTCAAGGTGGTCAAGCAGCACCAGCGGCTTCAGGTGATTATACCTTTGTCGGTCTCAAAGAAACGTTACTATTACCATATAATGTTAAAGGTGCATCGTTTACAGAGCTTGAAAAAACAAATATTTTATTTAAATTTAAACAAAAAGTATCAGAGCCCGCTCGATTAGCAGGCACGGCCTTATTAGTTCATGAAACGATGGATCAAGTTAAAACGCCACGTCAAGCGTGGACATACAATACAGGGCAACGTCGTGTTCGCCGCGCACCTAATGTTGCTTATGATGCGCCTGGAACAGCATCTGACGGTTTAAGAACTACTGATGATTTTGATATGTATAACGGTGCGCCAAATCGTTATAACTGGGAGCTAAAGGGAAAAAAAGAGTTACTCATTTCTTATAATGACTACCGTTTGCATAGTGATAAAGTGACATATAGTGAAATATTACAACCGGGTCATATTAACCCCGATCTGGTACGTTATGAAAAGCATAGAGTTTGGGTTGTTGAAGCAAGTTTAAAAGAAAATACTCGTCATATTTATAAAAAACGTGTTTTCTATATTGATGAGGATAGCTGGCAAGTCGCAATTACTGACATTTATGATAACCGTGATGAATTATATCGAGTAGGTATTTCTCACACAATTAATTATTATGAAGTACCAACGCACTGGTCAACATTAGATGTTTTCCATGATTTGCAATCACGTCGTTATATTGCACTAGGTTTAGATAATGAAACTAAAATGTATGACTTCTCTAAACAGTTAAATGAACGAGACTTTACCCCTTCAGCGTTAAGACGCGAAGGCCGTAGATAACCTTTAAATAAAAACGGCTGACATTTGTCAGCCGTTTTTATTTAAGTAGTCAATAGAGTGTATTTCATTATGCGTTGTTTAGTTATTACTTTCATTATTCTTACTACCCTTTCTGTGCCTAAGTCCATCGCTTCCACAGGGCTTATTCCGTCAGTTAAATCGAACTTAGCTAGTAAATCATTATTGTTGGCTATTACCAAAGTTTCTAAAGAGAAGCTCATTGTTGTTGGACCACGAGGACATATTTTAACGTCGAATGATGGTATAAATTGGCAGCAAGAAAATGTGCCAGTACAAGTAACACTGACTAATGTCTATTTCTTTAATGCCAGTTTAGGCTGGGCAGTTGGCCATGATGCTACTATTTTACATACAACTGATGGCGGTGAAAATTGGGTCATTCAGCATAATCAACCTGAATTAGAAAAACCTTTTTTTGATATTAATTTTACCGATTCACTTAATGGTATTGCTGTTGGAGCATACGGTTTAGTTTTACGAACAAAAGATGGCGGGGAAAACTGGCTAAGTGAATTTCATCAGGAATTTTTACTTGCCGATGATATTGATTACCTTAATGAACTTAAAGGTGAAGATGAAGAAGCCTACCTTGATGAAATTGCTTTTATTTTACCGCACTTTAACCGCTTAATACGTGATGGTCGTACATTATTTTTATCAGGCGAGGTTGGTTTGTTAGCCAAGAGTAATGATTTTGGCGTAAGTTGGCAGCCTTTTAAAAATATTTACCAAGGCTCATTCTTTGATTTAGCTAGAACGAATGCGGGAAATTTAATTGCTGTAGGTTTGAGAGGACATGTATTTCGTGGTATTAAGAATGGTTATGAGTGGTCGGAGATAAAAACCCACACGACTGCACTGCTTAATGATGTCGTTTTAGCTGACAATGATCGCATTTATATCTTAGGTAATAATGGTGTATTACTTGAAAGTAATGATGATGGTAATACTTTTCAATTACGGACTCAAGAAGACGGTAAAGCATTGATCGCAGGTGTATGGTTTAAAGGAAAATTAATTGCAGTATCAGAAATAGGCATTAAAACCGTTGATTTACCATAATATTAGCTTTCAAGTTAACCATTTCAGATAGTAGACAATATATAATCGATATAAGGCTTAGACAATACATATGAAAATTCCGCTGACACACCGTTTAGAAATATGCTTGTTTCGCCATAGGCTTTTTGTACTCATGTTGTTTGTTGTCGCCAGTCTATTTTTGTTATTTCAAGCAACACAAATTAAGCTCGATGCTTCATTCACTAAAAATATCCCGCTCAATCATAGTTATATGAAAACCTATTTAAAGCACCAAACGAATTTTGGTGGTGCAAATAATATTTTAATTTCTGTCTGTGATAGTGGTGGTAATATTTTTAATCAAAAATTTTTTACCGCTTTAAAAGGAGTGCATGATAAATTATTTTTCATTCCTGGAGTTGATCGCATACAAGTAAAGTCACTGTTTTCTCCAAACACACGCTTTGTTGAAGTTGTTGAAGATGGTTTCGCTGGTGGCCCTGTTATTCCTGCTGATTTTCAGGCAACACAACAAGGTTTATCTGTTGTAAAAGGCAATATTGAAAAGGCTGGTGTAGTCGGTAGTATTGTTGCTGACGATTATAGCTGCGCTATGGTCAAAGCCGTATTGCTAGACTTTAATCCTGATACAGGTGAAAAACTTGACACGTTAAATATTGCTAAGCAATTAGAAGATGACGTGCGAGCCGAATTTGAAAAAGGCAATATCACTGTTCATATTATTGGTTTTGCTAAAATGGTGGGCGATGTTGCTGAAGGTGCAAAAGGTGTTGTATTCTTTTTTGTTATAGCACTCATTATTACAGCTATTATGGTCTACATTTTTAGTCATTCTATTAAATTAACTTTATTACCTATATTTTGTTCTCTCATTGCCGTGATATGGCAAATGGGCATATTATCAAGCCTAGGTTTTGGTTTAGATCCCATGTCGATTCTTATTCCTTTTTTAGTTTTTGCTATTGGTGTGAGCCATGGTGTGCAAATGATTAACGCGGTGGTGAAAAAGGTCGGTCACGGTTTAACAACTAGGGCAGCGGCACAAGCTAGTTTTAGAGCGCTGTTAATCCCCGGTGGCATAGCTTTGCTGAGTGATACAGTAGGATTTTTAACTTTATTGTCTATTGATATTGGCATTATTAGAGAACTCGCCATAACAGCCTCAATTGGTGTGGCGATGATCATTTTAACTAATCTCATTTTATTACCTATATTGTTATCTTACAGTAAAGTTAAATCTACAGCTAAGGTCGGACAGTTAAGCGAAGACGGCGTTGTGTGGAAAATGGTGGCTAGTTTAGCTAAAAAAGGACCAGCTTCTGTTGTTTTATTCTTAACGGTTATTTTATACGGCGTTGCCTTTTATCACGGACAAAGTTTAAAAATAGGCGAATTACATGCAGGAGCACCCGCTTTGCATGAATCATCTCGATATAATCAAGATACCTTTTTAATTACCGACAAATATGCCATTAGTGTTGATTACATTTCTATTATTATCGAAACAACGCCAGATGCGTGTACTTATTTTGACATTATGGACACCATTGATGAGTTTCAATGGCGTATGGAAAATGTTAAAGGTGTGCAATCAGCGGTAAGTCTTGCTGCTATTTCTAAACTAGTGAATGCGGGTTATAACGAAGGTAATGCTAAATGGCGTGTTATTCCTCGTAATCAGCAGGCATTAGTACAATCCATTGCCCGTGTGCCTTCATCAAGTGGTTTACTTAACAATAACTGTAGTGTTATGCCGGTTATTTTATTTTTGGAAGACCATAAAGCGCAGACTATTAATACCATACTCGATGCGGTAAAAAGTGCAGCGACAGAACTAGATAATGACCAAGTGGAATTTAAATTAGCTTCAGGGCCCGTAGGGGTAATGGCAGCAACGAATGAAGCCGTTGCTGAAGCGCAACAGCCTATGATGATTTATGTCTATGGTGCAGTTATTGTACTTTGTTTAATCAGTTTTAAAAGTGCTAGAGCTACTTTAGTTGTGGTATTACCTTTATATGTAGTATCTACACTGGCGCAGTGGTTGATGACTAGCCTTGATATTGGCTTAACGGTATCTACATTACCTGTTATCGCTTTAGGCGTGGGTATTGGTGTCGATTATGGTATTTATATTTTATCAACCATGAGTTACAAACTTCAGCAAGGCGTGAATGTTCACGATGCCTACCTTGCCGCACTAAAAGAGCGTGGTAGTGCTGTCTTAATTACCGGACTAACCTTAGCAATTGGTGTCTCAACGTGGTTCTTTTCAGATTTGAAATTTCAAGTCGATATGGGTATTTTATTAACCTTTATGTTTTTAGTGAATATGCTTGCCGCTATTATTATTTTACCCGCAATTGCTGCCTTTTTGTGGACCAATGAAGAGGTTATTGAAAAGGCGCGGTTAGCAGGTAAAACAGGGGGTTAATTAATAGTACCTAAAATCTATCTCTTATCGCGGTGCGAGTTTAGTCGCATCGTTATTTTATAAAAAATACTCTCTCGATTGTAAAATTACTCTTATTACATGATTTTTTAATGTAAAAAAACGTAATAGCCTAAATTTATTCATAAAATCCCTCAGATAGTCTATCTTTATACAAAATAGGTAAATAAAAAATAATAATCAATTATTGCAATGTTTTTTGTGAAAAGGAAATATCAATGACGTTAGTAAACGGTTCACCCTCAGTTATACTTAGCAATGTAGTAAAACTCATAAACCAAAAGGTTGATAAAAAAAATGCTCCGTTAATAGAAAAATTTACTCAGTTATTATATGGCAATATATCTCCCTTAGATTTGTCTTATCGTAATGATAGTGATATGTACGGTGCCACTTTAAGTCTATGGAGTTCTCTTAATGAACATAAAGATGAAACACCAATCATTCATGTTTTTAATCCATCAGTGAGTAAAAATGGTTGGAAGTCTAACCATACTATTATTGAAGTCATCGTTAAAGATATGCCATTTCTACTAGACTCCATTCGTATTGCATTAAACCGTTTAGGTTTGTCACCGCATTTAATGCTTAATGCACAATTAAAAATTATTCGTGATAAAAAATTAGAAGTCATCGATCTTGTTTCGATTGTAAATAACAAAACTAAGGCTACTTCAGAAGAAACCACTTTCTTAATAGAAATTGACCGTCAAGAAAATAAAGCCGAGTTAGATTTAATAAAAACTGAATTATTATCTGTTGTTAAAGACATTAGTCTTACCGTTAATGATTGGCAGCCAATGCTTAAATGTTTGAATGGTGTCATTAGCCACACTAAAAAGGCCAAGTTACCGGGCAGTAAACAAGACAAAGATGATACTTTAGATTTTTTGACTTGGCTGTCAGAAAATAATTTTACTTTAATGGGGTACCGCTTTTATGACGTTAAAGCGGTTAAAGGGGATATTTCATTCGAAGCAAATATTGATTCTAGTTTAGGCTTGATGAAAAATTCAAAGGGCATACAAACACGTTTGATTTCAAGCTTGAATGAAACAGGCCGCGAAGTTGCTCTAGGTAAAAATCATCTTGTTTTAACCAAAACTAATTCTTACTCTAGAGTACATCGCCCAGCCCAGTTGGATTATATTGGTGTAAAACGTTTTGATGCTCAAGGCAATGTTATTGGCGAAGACCGTTTTATCGGTTTATTCGGCTCTGCTTATTATACCAATAGCGCATTAGAGTTACCGTTAATTAAGTCTAAGGTTATGGCTGTTTGTAACTCATCTCCTTTTGCTAAAGGTAGTCATGATTATAAAACGTTAATAAACATACTCGAAACTTATCCTAGAGATGAAATATTACAATCACAGGTAGAAGAGTTACTGAAAACAGTGACGAGCATTTTACAAATGCAAGAGCGTGATTGTTGTGGTTTTTTTGTTCGACGTGATGCGTTTGATCGTTTCTACTCGTGCATGGTTTATGTGCCGCGTGAGCGTTACAACACTAAATTACGTATAGAAACGCAAGAGATGTTGCAGGAAGTCTTTAGTAGTAAAAATGAAGTTGAATTCACTACCTATTTTTCTGAATCAGTACATGCTCGTACGCATTATGTTGTCAGTGTGGAATCAACAAAAGCAGAGATAAACGTGAAAGAAATTGAACAAAATTTAAATGAAGCAGCCCGAACTTGGGATGATAAATTAATTAGTGCTTTAGCTGTTAATTTAGGGGAGACGGATGCCAAGGCGTTAGGTAGGAAATATGTTAAATTCCCGCAGGCTTACCAAGATGAGGTATTACCAGGCTCTGCTATTGTTGATATTGAAAAATTAGAAAAGATAACCGATGACAATAGTTTAGAAATGTTGTTTTATCAGCCATTGGAAGAAAAAACTGAGAGTCGCTTTGTTAAATTAAAAATATTTCATAAAGGTGAGCCTATTCACTTAAGTGATGTGTTGCCTATGTTAGAAAACTTTGGTTTACGTGTGATTGGAGAAAGCCCTTTTGCTATTAAAACTGCAGAAGGTGAAACATGCTGGATCTTAGATTTCTCTATGTTAATAACAGGTCATGGCGAATTTGATTTATACAAAGTTCGTACTTTGTTTCAAGATGCTTTTGCTAACGTTTGGTCTGGTAATCTAGAAGACGATGGCTTTAACCGTCTAATTTTAGGCGCTGGTATTGCAGGGCGTGCGGTTTCAATATTACGCGCTTTTGCTAAATATGAACGTCAAATAGGTGGGCGTTTTAGCCAAAGTTATATTGAAAATACCTTTTCTAGATACCCTAATATAGCTGGATTATTGATTAACCTATTTAACTTACGTTTTGATCCTAAGAGCAAACACTCGGTGCGTACTAAAGAAAAAGCGACAGATAAGTTATTAGTAGATATTGAAAGCTCCCTTGATAATGTTACCAACTTAGATGACGACCGCATTATTCGTCGTTTTGTCGAAATGATTAACGCCACGATTCGAACTAACTATTTCCAAAAAGATGTCAATAAGAGCGACAAAGCTTATATTTCATTCAAAATTTTACCTGAACAAATCAGTGAAGTACCTTTACCTGTACCAAAGTTTGAAATTTTTGTTTATTCACCTCAAGTTGAGGGGGTACATTTACGCGGTGGTAAAGTAGCGCGTGGCGGTTTACGTTGGTCAGATCGACGAGAAGACTTCCGAACTGAAGTTTTAGGTTTAGTCAAAGCTCAACAAGTTAAAAACTCTGTCATTGTCCCTGTTGGTGCTAAAGGTGGCTTTGTTTGTAAACAATTGCCAGATGGTTCACGTGCAGAAATATTTGAAGCGGGTAAAGAATGTTACCGTACTTTCATACGCGCTTTATTAGACATCACAGATAATATTGTTGGCGGTGAAGTTGTACCACCAAAGGATGTAGTACGTTTCGATGAAGATGATGCTTATCTTGTTGTTGCCGCAGATAAAGGCACCGCAACTTTTTCTGATATTGCTAATAGCATTTCAGATGAGTATGACTTCTGGTTAGGTGATGCTTTTGCATCAGGTGGTAGTGTCGGTTATGACCACAAAGCCATGGGGATTACTGCTAAAGGTGCATGGGAATCAGTTAAACGTCATTTCCGTGAAATGGATATCGACTGTCAAACCACTGATTTCACCTGTATAGCTATTGGTGATATGGCAGGAGACGTTTTTGGAAATGGTATGTTGTTATCAAAACATATACGTTTACAAGCCGCCTTTAACCACATGCATATATTTATTGACCCGAACCCAGATGCTAAAACGTCGTATGTTGAGCGTGAACGTTTATTTAATATGCCTGGCTGTACATGGGAAGATTATAACAAAGCATTAATTTCCAAAGGTGGCGCTATTTTTAGTCGTCATGTTAAATCGATTAAATTAACCCCTGAAATCAAAAAAATGTTGGCGACACAAAAGCAAAACATGTCACCAACTGATTTAATGCAAGCCATTTTAACAATGAAAGTAGATTTACTGTGGAATGGCGGTATTGGCACCTATGTTAAAGGTAGTAAAGAAACTCATTTAGAAGTAGGTGACAGAGCCAATGATACGTTACGAATTAACGGTTGTGACTTACAAACAAAAGTTGTGGGTGAAGGAGGTAATTTAGGCTTAACACAATTAGGTCGCATTGAATATGCTGCTAATGGTGGTCGTATTAATACCGATGCAGTAGATAATGCAGGCGGTGTAGATTGCTCTGATAATGAAGTTAACATCAAAATTTTACTTAATAGTTTAGTAAAAAATGATGACTTAACCGTGAAACAACGTAATAAAGTGCTTTATGATATGACGGATGAAGTGGGTAATTTAGTTATTGAAGATTGTTATCGTCAAACCCACTCTTTATCTATTACCTCGATGCATGGCGCTAACCAACTAAAAGAACAAGTACGCTTTATACACGAACTTGAAAGAGCGGGTAAGTTAGACCGATCGTTAGAGTACATTCCTGATGATGAAGAAATTACCGAACGTTTAGCCCAAGGTAATGGTTTAACCCGTCCTGAATTATCAGTGTTGCTTGCTTACAGCAAAATGGTATTAAAAGATGATTTAATACACACTGAAATTACAGATAATCCTTATCATGATATTTTGTTAATTAATGCTTTTCCGCAGCAACTGCGTGATAAATATCAAAAGGAAATGCAACAACATCCATTGCGTGCTGAAATCATTGCGACTAAGTTAGCCAATAAATTGGGCAACGATATGGGTTTTAATTTTGTTAACCGTATGCAAGAAGAAACAGGTGCTAGCGTTGCTGAAATAGCAAACTGTTACACTATAGCCAGTGTCGTTTTTGAATTTGGTGATTTTTGGGAAAAAATTGAAGTATTAGATAATAAAATATCAACGGCTATCCAAACAGAAATGTTATTCCAGTACCGTCGTACGATACGCCGAGTAACACGTTGGTTCTTGCGCCACCGTAATAAGTCATTATCTATTGATGAGTCTATTTCATTATATCAAGCGACCTTTCTTACCTTGTCTGAACAATTATCAAACTTTATGAATAAGGATGAAATGGAATCGTTAGTACGGGTTGCTAAAGATCTAGTTGATGCAGGTGTTCCTAAAGATATTGCTAACCGTGTTTCAAAGCTAAGTACCTTATTCTCAATTATGGATATTGCTGAAATATCTAGAGAAAATAGCTGTACGATTGACCAAGCAGCGAACCTATATTTCAAACTTGGTTCACGTCTTGAATTACATTGGTTCTTAGAGCAAATAACTCGCCAAGGGGTTACTAATCATTGGCAAGCATTGGCTAGAGCTTCATTTAGAGAAGAGCTTGATTGGCAACAACGCTCATTAACTTCTGTTGTATTGCGCTGTCAATGTGAAAGTCACTTTGCGAATTTAGACCAATTACTTGATGAATGGATTAATACTAATGAGCAGCCATTAAATCGTTGGAAGCACATCTTAGCTGATTTCAAAGTAGGGCAAACGCATGACTTTGCTAAGTTCTCAGTTGCCTTACGTGAATTAATGTTGCTCAGCTTAAACTGTAAACCCGTGAGCCCTAAAGTTGTAACGTAGTTTTTTTTACTAAGATATCATTAGCATATTGTAATGCGAGAGTTAACTGATAAAATCCCCGCCTAGCGGGGATTTTTAAATTCTTTTCCATTAATGCAACTTTTGTTATCAATGTAACAAAGCCAGAGGCACTCATGTTCTATCCAGCCATTCGTAAAGTACTTTTTCAGTTTGATGCAGAAACCATTCATGAATTAACCATTAAAGGTTTAAAGAATACAGGTAAATCTGCTCTTAATGTTATATATAAACAGTCAGTACCAAACAAACCTGTAACAGTAATGGGTATTAAGTTTCCAAACCCTTTAGGTTTAGCTGCAGGGCTTGATAAAAATGGTGAATGTATAAATGCTTTTGCTGCGATGGGTTTTGGTTTTGTTGAAGTGGGAACGGTAACACCACGGCCACAATCAGGTAATGATAAACCGCGTATTTTTAGAATACCTGAAGCCAACGCAGTTATTAACCGTATGGGGTTTAATAACAAAGGTGTGGATTATTTAGTGTCACAAGTGCAGGCCGCAAATTTTAAAGGTGTATTGGGCATCAATATTGGAAAAAACAAAGATACTCCAGATGATAATGCCAAGGATGATTACATTCACTGTATGCGTAAAGTCTATGACTTTGCCACGTATATTACGGTAAACATCTCATCGCCTAACACGCCAGGTTTACGGTCTTTACAATATGGTGAAGCGTTGGATGCGTTATTATCAGCATTGAAATCAGAGCAAACACTTCTAGCTGAACAGTATGGTAAATATGTACCTATTGCGGTCAAAATAGCACCCGATCTTAACGAAGAAGAAGTGAACTCTATAGCGCAGTCACTTATTTTAAATAATATCGATGGTGTTATTGCCACTAATACAACCTTATCACGAGAAGGTGTTGAAGGTTTAGAGCACGGTAACGAGCAGGGCGGTTTAAGTGGTCAGCCAGTGAAAGAGAAAAGCACAACGGTTATTAAGTTACTTGCCAAAGCACTTGATAATAAATTACCTATTATTGGTGTTGGCGGCATTGCTTCAAGTGATGACGCTAATGAAAAATTAACCGCTGGTGCCTCTTTAGTGCAAATATATACTGGTTTTATCTACCAAGGCCCACCGCTAATTAAAGACATTGTTAAAGGCTTATAGTTCTACATATTGTTGAATTTAGCTGAACAACCCCTATGATGCGTTTCAATACGCTAAGTTTTTTACGTCACTTTACTCTGTGTTACGAGTTGTTTTATGAAGTGATTTATAAGGTGATTTAAAATGAATAAGTTTGTCTTGTTAGCTATTGTTGTCGCTATTTTAGCTTTCTACTTAATGCGATCTAACGCGAATAAAGAAGCGGCAAAAATAAATATTGCTGCAGGGTTAGAGTTTTTACAAGGAAATAAAAGTGAGCAGGGCGTTATAGAAACAAAGTCTGGCATGCAATATAAAGTATTAACCGTAGGCCCGGGTACAGAGCACCCAAGCGTTTTTTCAAAAGTGAAAGTACATTACCATGGTACTTTACTTGACGGCACTGTTTTTGATAGCTCAGTTGATAGAGGAGAGCCAATAAGCTTTGGCTTAAATCAAGTAATCAAAGGTTGGACCGAAGGTGTGCAATTAATGGTAGAAGGTGAAAAGACACGCTTTTATATTCCTGCTAGCTTAGCTTACGGTAATAGTGCAACAGGAAAAATAACTGCAGGTTCATTATTAGTTTTTGATGTTGAGTTATTAGCAATTAACTAAGCTTATTAAGCCGCGGTAACACAGAATACATTAGGGATATATATCTATAGTATCGTTTTATGATGACTAATCATTGAAATAAAAAGGCCAGTACCTATGAGGATACTGGCCTTAACAATTAATCTAATACATATGTAAGTTAAAATTAGTAACTTTCGTTATGTACACTCAATACTGCTCGACCTGATGGATCGGCATTATTTCTAAAGCTTTCATCCCACGCTAATGCTTCTTCAGTGCTACAAGCAACAGACTTGCCACCAATAACACAATCGGCTGCAGAGGTTAGAGGATATTTCTCTTCAAAAACACAACGGTAAAAATAAGCTTCTTTACTGTCAGGTGTATTTACAGGGAATCTAAAGCTAGCGCTTTCAAGCTGTTGATCTGTGACTTGTGCTTCAACATGTGCCTTTAAGCCATCAATCCACGAATAACCTACACCGTCAGAAAACTGCTCTTTTTGACGCCATAAAATTTCTTTAGGCAAATATCCTTCAAAAGATTCACGTAAAATTGCTTTTTCCATTTTACCATTGCCGCACATTTTATCTTCAGGGTTGATGCGCATAGCAACATCCATAAAGTTTTTATCTAAAAATGGTACACGTGCCTCAATGCCCCAAGCAGACATAGATTTATTTGCGCGTAGGCAATCAAACTTATGAAGTCTATCTAACTTGCGGTTAAGCTCTTCATGAAACTCTTGTGCATTTGGTGCTTTATGAAAATATAAATAACCACCAAAGATTTCATCAGCACCTTCACCAGAAAGTACCATCTTAATACCCATGGCTTTAATTTTACGTGCCATTAAGTACATCGGCGTAGACGCACGAATAGTCGTAACATCGTAAGTTTCTAGGTGATAAATAACTTCTTTAAGTGCGTCAATACCTTCTTGCTCAGTGAATACAACACTGTGATGAATAGTACCAATGCTATCAGCTACAGTTTGAGCAGCAATTAAATCAGGAGAGCCTTCAAGGCCACAAGCAAATGAATGAACTTTTGGCCACCAAGCCTCGGCTAAATCGTTATCTTCAATACGACGCGCAGCAAATTTTTGCGTGATAGCTGAAATAAGTGACGAATCTAAACCACCAGATAATAATACACCATAAGGTACATCTGTCATTAAGTGACTTTTTACTGACTCTTCTAATGCTTCACGAATCTTAGTAGTACTCGTGGTATTGTCTTTAATTGCAGCGTAGTCTTGCCAGTTACGTTTGTAATATTGTTGTAATTTTCCAACGCGGCTATCTAATATATGACCTGGAGGAAATTCTTCAACGGTTTTACAAATAGGCATTAACGCTTTCATTTCAGAGGCAACATAAAAGTTACCCTCGGCATCATAACCTGTATACAAAGGGATAATGCCAATATGGTCGCGCGCAACTAAATAAGAGTTGTCTTTTTCGTTATACACGATGAAGGCGAACATACCTTGTAACTTATCAACAAATTCAACACCAAATTCTTCATATAGCGGTAAAATTACCTCACAATCTGAAGCTGTTTGAAATTCGTAATCAACCGTTAAATTACTTGCTAAAGCTTTATGGTTATATATCTCACCGTTAACGGCTAACGCATTGGTTTTATCACCATTATATAATGGTTGAGCACCATGCTCTGTATCAACAATAGACAAACGTTCATGCACTAATATGGCATGTTCGCTACTGTAAATGCCTGACCAATCAGGACCGCGGTGACGTAATAAACGAGAACATTCTAACGCTGTAGGACGAAGTGCATCTGCACCAGTTTTTATATCTAATATACCAAAGATCGAACACATTGAAGCGCTACTCCTTTAATTATTGTTTGAATCGAATTGTGGACTGAAGAAATATTCAGGATGTGTACAGTGACACGTTCACCAAAAAAATCAATAGCAAAACTAAAGTTTTTACACTAAAACAGAAATAGGTATAAATAAAGGTAATAGGTTTGTGCAATTTAGGTTAGTTTTGTCTAGGTATCAAGGCATACTTTATATAACCATAAGTACATATAGGTATATATAAGTTACGGCTGGATTTAGTTTATTTCATTCACTATATCGTTAATTGGCTTGGTGAAATAAATGGCAATTAATAATAGTCTTTGTAATTCATTGTTAATTACCAGATCTTGTTTGCTGCATAATTCACCCACGGCTTGGGATGTCGGTAAATAGTTAGTAACATTGACTGCTTGTTGTTTGCTTTCAATTTCTATTAAGGCTAATAACGCGGTAAGTTCGTGGGGTGGCAGGTAGGGCAAACGGGTTAAAA
>JAWSUX010000562.1:0-947 GCA_033852215.1 Colwellia sp.
ATAATGCGCTGATAAGACAAAGTCGTGATACTAATAATACAGCTAAAGTCAGATAGTTAGCTGTGAATAACTCTAACCATAGCTCTGAACAGTTTTGGACGGAAGTAAATTTAGAGGAATTAGTCTTAGTCTATAAGTAGAAGTATTAACTATTTTTTTGTCACTTAGATTCAAATAATAAAAACAGGGTATGCTATGGAAAGTAATATAGATATGAATGTTGAAAACAATTCGAAAGTTAGTCGTTGCCCTTTGGGTCATGTATTAAATCCTAATTTAGCTAATAATTTAACCCGTACAATAAACCTAAATAAAAACCAATCGTCAGAATATTTATCAAGATCTTCATTAGGAGAGAGAAGCAAGGTTATGTTGCTTAAAATTACGGGAATATTTTTTGTCGGCTTAGCCATACTTGGTGTTGCACTGCCTATCCTGCCAACAACCCCATTTTTATTAGTGGCGGCAGCTTGCTTTGCTAAATCATCTCCTGCAATGCAAAAAAGGTTACTGGCCAATAAAACCTTTGGCCCTCTAATTTATGATTGGCAAAAGTATCGTAGCATCCCTCGAAAGGCAAAACGTATTGCTTTATTAACGATTGTATTATCGGTTTGCTGGTCTGCTTTTATGTTAAAAAGCTTATTGCTCACAGCGCTCGTAATAGCATTAGTTATTGGACCATCTATCTTTTTATGGCGCTTGCCTATAACTAAATAGATTATTCGTCATTCAGTTGTTTTTTAGTTAAGTAAAATACTTGGCAAAATACAACGTAGCTGATTGTATCGGTAATATAGTAAATTAGAGGCTTTCACTATATTCGACTAATATTTGTTCACACCAGGTATCCAGTCGTTCATCGGTAAGTTTATATTGGCTATCTTCATCAAGTGCTAAACCAACAAATTTAGTTTGGTCTGCTGTTAGTGCTTTAGATGAATCAA
>JAWSUX010000563.1:0-4738 GCA_033852215.1 Colwellia sp.
ACGCAGTATAAAACGTTTCTAAACCAGCCCTACGGGGACTACTAACCAAAACATGCCCATCGTAGCATCTGTTTTTAAGGGAATGACCCTTAATAAAAAGATGGGCCTTGATCATGATTCGCTAGTAGCCCTGAACCTCGCATCTTGAAGTGGCTTGGGTATATAAGGGGCATATTAATTTGCTCCACTGGCTCAAAGGAGACCATCTCGCCTTTTTTATTTTTTCCTACAAGGTTTAGGAGAGTTATCCGTTTGGTATAGATGGATAGTTTTTAGATAAAATGGCTTGAGGTTCACAGTCGTCATTAATACTTATCAAGGGGTCTTATAAGTGAGCGGTTTTATTTGGGTTGAAGATACTCCGTATGATATTTCAGACATTAAAAAAGGTAGGTTTAAGTTATTACTGAACAACTTAAGCCTACCTTTTTTATCACACTGTAAAGTGTTTAGTTAAGGTTTATGGACGATACTCTACTTCAACATCGTAATCATCTTCATTCCAATCATCATCATCAAGATCATCTTTTAAATCATGTTCTGATAATGCTTCTTCGTGGTAAGAGTCCCACTTAAACTCAACAGACTTACCATCAATAGGTGCATCTTCTTCCTCTGGAGGAAGCTGTTCGATAAACGTCATTACTTTTTGTGTTAATTCTTGTGTGCCCTGCCTATTGAAAGCTGAAATGCTATGCACCTCACCTTGCCAATCAAGACCAGTAAGAATAGCATCGGTAATTTCTTGTGCTTCTTCTTCGAGCACTAAATCAAGTTTATTAAAGACAACCCAGCGAGGTTTTCCTGCAAGTTTTTCATTATGCTGCTCTAGTTCGCTAATAATAACTTTAGCGTTCTCTAATGGATCTGAGCCATCTACAGGCATGATATCAATTACGTGCAATAATATACGACAACGCTCAAGATGTTTTAAAAACTGTGTTCCCAAACCTGCACCGTCTGCTGCACCTTCGATAATCCCGGGAATATCAGCAATAACAAAACTACGCTGTGTATCTAAACGTACCACACCTAAATTAGGTACTAAGGTAGTAAATGGGTAATCGGCTACTTTTGGTGTCGCTGCTGAAACACTGCGAATTAGCGTAGACTTACCTGCATTAGGTAGACCTAATAGACCAACATCAGCAAGTAACAATAACTCTAGTTTAAGGTTACGAATTTCACCTGGTGTGCCATCAGTTTTTTGGCGAGGAGAGCGGTTAGTACTACTTTTAAAACGTAAATTACCTAAACCATGCCAGCCACCTTTAGCAACCAACATTTTTTGGCCTTTATGCGTTAAATCACCAATTTGCTCACCCGTGTCTTCATCTACAGCACGTGTGCCAACGGGTACTTTTAAAAATAAATCGTCAGAGCCTTTACCCGTACAATTCTGGGGTTGACCATTTTTCCCACGTTTAGCACGATGAAAACGTTCGAAGCGGTAATCTATTAAGGTATTTAAGCCTTCGTCTGCGATCAAATAGACATCACCACCATCACCACCATCACCACCATTAGGGCCGCCATACTCAATAAATTTTTCTTTACGGAAACTGACACAGCCGTTGCCGCCATCACCCGCTTCAACTCTGATTTCAACTTCATCAACAAATTTCATGGAATCTCAATAACCCTAATATGGTAATTCTTGTGCAATGTTTACTAGTATAAACTATTTTTAACTGACTAAGAATGAATCTTAACGCAGACTCGAATTAATCAAAAAAAAACTAAAAAAAAACCTCACTAAGAAGTGAGGTTTTTATAAATCGAAGCTATTATTAGTCAGCGATAATGCTAACGAACTTACGACTCTTTGGACCTTTAACTTCAAATTGTACTTTACCGTCAGATAAAGCAAATAAAGTATGATCTTTACCGATACCCATGTTGCTACCAGCGTGGAAACGAGTACCACGTTGACGAACAATAATGTTACCAGCTAAAACAGATTCACCACCAAAGCGTTTAACACCTAGGCGTTTTGCTTCTGAATCGCGACCATTTCGTGTACTACCCGCAGCTTTCTTATGTGCCATGTTAAAATGCTCCTAATTAGCCGTTAATACCAGTAATTTTCACTTCAGTGAACCATTGACGATGGCCCGCTTGTTTGCGTGAATGCTTACGACGTTTGAATTTAACAATGGTAACTTTAGGTGCACGAGCTTGAGTAACAACCTCAGCAACTACCTTACCACCAGCAACGTAAGGCGCGCCTACATTGATGTTATCACCATTAGCGATCATTAAAACGTTATCAAATTCTACTGTTGCGCCTACTTCAAGCTCTAGCTTTTCTAGACGAACTGTTTGCCCTTCGGTTACACGATGCTGTTTGCCACCGCTTTGGAATACCGCGTACATAGCTACTCCGTACTGCGCCATATTATATGACGCTAAATTTAAAATTATAGGGCGCGAATTCTACGTGAAGAGTTAGATAAGAGCAAGTAATAAAGTAATCATTTCTTAACTTTATCGTTCTTCTTTAAATTTTTCATTATTTTTATCATGTTAACGAAAACAAAGCAGTGCGAAAACTTCTTTCAGCGACAATATAGTGTAAACTTTATTGCCACATAGAAAAATTATTAGCCGCATGTTTATTGGCTAAAATTCAATATAATAAATATTTAAAAGCGCAGCAGGTAAGAACGTGGATATAAAAGTAATACAAGCATTGGCACAAAGTGACATGAAAGCAGTTAACGACCTTATTTACCAACAATTACATTCTGGCGTGGCGCTAATCAATCAATTAGGCATTTACATCGTGAATAGTGGCGGTAAACGTATACGCCCAATGTTGACAGTGTTAGCTGCTCAGGCTTTACAATATAAAGGTAAAAGCCATCGCGATATTGCGGCAATTATTGAGTTTATTCATACCGCGACTTTATTACATGATGATGTGGTAGATGAGTCAAACATGCGCAGAGGCAAAGAAACCGCCAATGCCTTATTTGGGAATAGTGCGAGCGTTCTAGTCGGTGATTTTCTTTATACCCGCTCATTTCAAATGATGACAAAATTAGGTGATATGTGCATCATGGATATTTTATCTGATGCTACCAATATCGTTGCTGAAGGTGAAGTACTTCAATTGATGAACTGTAACGATTCAAATACCACTGAAGAAAGTTATATGCAGGTTATTTACTGTAAAACAGCTAAATTATTTGAAGCTGCCACCCGCCTTGCCGCTGTTGTTGCAAAACAAGATGAAAAAACACAACAAGCAATGGCTGATTATGGCATGTATTTAGGCACGGCATTTCAATTAGTCGATGATATTATGGATTACACCGCTGATGCCAAAAAAATGGGTAAAAACGTAGGTGATGATTTAGCTGAAGGCAAACCAACGCTCCCCCTAATTTATGCGATGAAACATGGTAATGAGCGTCAATCATCACTTATTCGCGATGCGATAGAGAAATGCACTGGCATGGATAATTTAACAGAAATTATGCAAGCGATGGAAGATACAGGTTCTTTACGTTATACCCAACAAAAAGCAGAGGTGGAAGCTGACAAAGCAATTAACTCATTAGAGTTCTTAGCTGAAAGCGAATACAAACAAGCATTAATCGCCTTAGCTCATATTGCAGCAAATAGAAGTCATTAATTTTACTACCTCAGCATTTACGACTTCAGTAAATAGCTTCCTAGCTTACCCAACTCATAGATCATAGGCTACAAAATTAAAAAACCGCTTAATCAAGATTAAGCGGTTTTTTATTAGGTGATTTTTTCATACCTGTAGGTATAAAGGCTTACGCCATGAAATCAATACCTTCTTGAATATCTTTTTTCAAGGTAGCTAACATATCTTCTTTCGCTTTTTCTTCGAAAGCACTTAACTGACCGTAAGATAAAATTTCGCTAACACCGTTAACACCTAAACGTACAGGGTGTGCAAAATATGGTGCGTCGCCATTGTCTAAAGCAACATAAGCGTAATCAACTACATCTTCGCCTTGTAAACCTTTAACAAGTGACATACAAAAACGTGCTGCTGCTGCACCCATTGATAATGTTGCTGAACCGCCACCGGCTTTAGCTTCAACAACTTCAGTACCTGCATTTTGGATGCGCGGAGTTAATGACGCAACTTCTTCATCAGTAAAAGTAACACCTTCAACTTGTGAAAGTAGAGGTAAAATAGTTGTACCTGAGTGACCACCAATTACTGGCACTTTAAGAGCTGAAACGTCTAAGCCTTTTAACTCAGCAACAAATGCTTCACTGCGAATCACATCTAATGTTGTAATACCAAATACACGGTTTGCATCATAAGTGCCCGCTTTTTTGAATACTTCAGCAACAATTGGTACAGTTCCGTTTACTGGGTTAGTAATAATACCAACCAATGCTTTTGGACATGCAGCAACAATGCCTTCAGCCAATACCTTAATGATACCTGCGTTTACATTGAATAAATCAGCACGATCCATACCTGGTTTACGTGGCATACCCGCTGGGATTAATACGATATCAGCATCTGCTAACGCAGCATTTAAATCATCACGACCAAAACCCGCAACTTTAACGTCTGTAGGGATGTGTGATAAATCAACAGCAACACCAGGAACAACAGGTGCAACGTCATATAAAGATAACTCAGAACCTGCTGGCAATTGAGTTTTTAATAATAATGATAATGCTTGACCAATACCGCCTGCGGCGCCTAAAACAGCTACTTTCATGTGATTTCTCCGAAATT
>JAWSUX010000564.1:0-1493 GCA_033852215.1 Colwellia sp.
GGAAGGTGTTGGCTTGATGCACCCTACAGCTAAAAGTCTGGTAGGGGTTAATAATCTTGGTCTTAAAGACAAATTAGGTAACCCAATAGTGGTTAACCATATTAAGTCGGTACAAAATGAACAAGGAGAAGGCTTTAACTATTACTTCTGGACTAAACCAGGAAAAACTGAACCTCAGGAAAAATATGCATTTAATAAACTATTTAAACCTTGGCAATGGTTTATTGGTTCGGGAGATTATTCAGATAGTATAGATGATGTGGTTCAAGTCAGTATCAACAGGTCGTTATTAGTGATAGGCACATTTCTTAGCATATTATTTATTCTGTTCAGCTTAGTGATGCGCACAATTTTACTGCCTTTAAAAACCACGATAAATACCATGGGTAATATAGTGGGTGAAAAAGTCAATCTGGCCCTGCGCTTAAATAAAGATGGAAAAGATGAATTAACCACCTTTGCTATTGATTTCAACCTGATGCAACAAAATGTACTACAGGTAATCCAACAGATCAATTCGGTTAATTCCCAACTAAATCAGGCAACTTCTGATTTAGTTGATGTTAGTGAGCGAACACAAAAAGGCACTGATCAACAGTTAAGAGAGTTAGATCAGGTTGTGACTGCGGTCAATGAAATGTCGACCACAGTAAATGATGTCGCCAGTAATACCGCCTATACTGCAACCATTACAAATGGTGTTGATCAACAAATGCAAACCAGTCAGGAAAATATCCAGGATGCCATCAGCTCCATGAAAAGCCTAGCCGATGAGATAACTGTATCAAGTGATACCATGCAACAGCTATTAGAAACTGCCGGAGAGATCAATAAAGTACTTGACGTGATCAATGGTGTTGCTGGTCAAACAAATTTACTGGCATTAAATGCAGCCATTGAAGCTGCTCGTGCTGGTAAGCATGGTCGCGGATTTGCAGTGGTCGCAGATGAAGTCAGAACTCTGGCTATTCAAGTGCAAGACTCGACTCATGAAATTGATGCAATTATCCAAAAAATTCATGGTGGCGTTCAAAACGCATCAAATAGTATGACATCTGTGGTCAAGGCTGCCAAAACAACCCAAGAACAAACCAAGCAAACAGGAGAAACTTTATCGAAAGCGATGAACTCTATTTCTGAAATAACCAGCCTGAATATTCAAATTGCTAGTACAACAGAGCAGCAGGCGGTTACAGCTGAAAGCATTAATCGAAACCTGATAGAAATAAACGATATATCCCACACAGCATCCGAAGATAGCCATAAAGTTAAAGCTTCCATCGGTGCACTAAGTGATATGACTTCAAAAATGGATGAAATAATAGATAAATTTCAGTGTGAATAATCAGGAAACCAGCCCTTTATAGCTTGGCTGATTCAAGTGTCTCGACCTTTTTTATTTCTTTTATCATTTAAAAAAAACGTACGCTAAGGCTAATGCCGTTCACTTAAGGTGATCGTCATTTCTTTTTTTAAGAGGGTATCCATTTTTA
>JAWSUX010000565.1:0-954 GCA_033852215.1 Colwellia sp.
TTAATGCCTTGGCTGAAAAAGTGATGACCAACATTAATAAAAGTGCCGCACTTAATGGTGTTGCACTTATTGCACTTATTTTGCACGGCACAAAAAACAAAGCACTCGCTAAAGTAGAACTAGAAAGCCAGTTAGATTTCTTTTTAAACTTACAAAGACAAGCACCTTTTAGCAAACACCTCACCGTTCCTTGTGAAACAGGTAAAGAGTTAGTGTCTCATGTTATTTCGTTAAATAAAGTCACCGTAACTGAAGATAACTTAGGTAGCCTTATTTCACTTACCGATACCGCCAGTGTGGAGATGCGTTATTACCGTAATAATATTTTGCATACCTTTGTACTACCAGCATTGGTTTGCCGTTTATTAGATAGACATAGTAAAATCAGCCAAGAACAACTAATAAATAATGTACAGTCGTTAATGGCATTACTCAAAGATGACTTTTATTTATATCAAGATGACAAACAAATTAACGAGCAAACATTACAAGTATTAGCCACCTTAAAAGCAGCCGATATTGCCAAACAAAGCAAAGCCGATTTTTGGTCTTTAACTGAGACGATTTTTGAAAACACAGCATTACTAACAAAAGTACATACCATGGCAGAGTGTATTGACGAAAGCTTACAACGCTTAACCATAGTCGCTTCTTTGGCTTGTCGTTTAGCGCCGTTAAGTAAACGTGATTTAGAAAATAAAGTGGTTGATATAGCGAAACGTCTATCTGTTTTGAATAATATTAATGCCCCTGAATTTATTGATAAAAGAGCACAAGCAACCTTAATTTCTAGTATGCGAGAACACGGTTATCTCGACTTAAATGGGGATGGCTTACTTACTGCAACCGAGTCAATGAATGAACTGAAAAGCACTGTAATTAACCTTGTTGATATAGAAGTATTACAAAGTATTGCTCGTTAATAGCCCGTTATGACATAAAAATGGAACAGGA
>JAWSUX010000566.1:0-1315 GCA_033852215.1 Colwellia sp.
GAAGTACAAAACCGTGACTATATATACAAAGATGTTGTTGGGCGTGAGTATGATGGCTTAGATAGAAGTGTTGATGTGCGAATTTCCCGTTTACGTAAAAAACTACACGACAGTACAGAAACACCGTTTAGAATTAAAACTATTTGGGGACAAGGTTATTTATTTGTTCCTGACGCATGGAGTTAATTATACCCTGTTAATTAACTACAATTAAGGCTTTGTTGCATGAGCAATAGAGCCTTTTTAAATTATATCACTGTGTTTATCAATACAATTTACGGCATGATCTTTTTCAATACGCTAAACATTAAATAACATTGTTGCTTTTAACTCCAATAACTAGTTATTGCTCAAGTCAAGCGTCTTGTTCTTGAATATTTACTTCACTAAAAAGTGAACCATGAATTAGTCTCATTGCTATTACATAAATAGAGGTTGTTAAATGAAATTAGGCCGCTCTTTCTTTAATTTATATTTTCTCATTATTTCTACTTTTATCGTTTTTTCTTGGGTGCTAGATACCGTTTGGAATAAATACCTTGAGCAAGATATTGAATCATATACCGGTTATCAAACCATGTTGATGGCTTTAGGTGATTATGTTTTGAAACACCCTGAAGAAGAATGGTCTGAGATTGTTACAGATGCAGGATTACGTTGGAAACTGCCGTTGAAATTAATGACGTTAAAAGAAATCAAGGCTATTGACCACACCAATCACCATGCTTTAAAAAACTCCAATGCGCACATTTATTATTTTGATGATATGGCGGTATTACATTACTTACTTGAAGGCACTGAATCTGTTATTACCCTAGGACCTGCAAAAATGCCCTCTAGACCTAAATTAAAGGCTATGTATAGGACTATCATTTTAGCCAGCTTTGGCATAATCATCTTTATTTGGTTATGGCCTATGTCTCGAGATTTAGAGCAATTAAAGCAAGCAACAAAGGAGTTTGGCCAAGGGGATTTTGAAGTTAAAGCACCAACAGCTAAATCAGCGATGATAGCACCCATGATTTTGTCGTTTAATATGATGGCCGCGAGAATTAAACGTCTGATTGATGCACATAAAGAGTTAACCAGTGCCGTATCACATGAATTACGCACACCGTTGGCTCGCTCGAAATTTGCACTGCAAATGCTTGATACAGTTAAGGATGAAGATAAGAGGCCTAAATATCATAAACAAATAGCTAATGATATTTGTGAACTTGAAGAGCTTATCAATGAAATGCTTATTTATGCCGCTTTTGATAGTGATAAACCTGACTTAAACTTTACGCAAACTAATATCTGCGAGTTAATTAAT
>JAWSUX010000008.1:0-12263 GCA_033852215.1 Colwellia sp.
CACTTATCCATGGTAACTGGCTTCCTCTGCACAGTAAGCAAATCAGTAATAATATAAAAAATGCGTTTAATAACGGTATTGATAAGAAAAACAGGGTGCTCTGCCCTATTATTGATATAAACGAACAGCAAACATTGTTATACCCAATAACATTAAAGGATCACGACCACGCCAGTGTTATCTACACTCCGATGCTCGATAAAAAAGATACTACAACTGCATTAACAATGATCACTAGCCACTTATTATCACCTTTGTTTTTTCAAAAAATGCGTACAGAAAAACAGTACGGTTATATTGTTGGCGTCGGTTATGTACCTATTAATCGTTATCCTGGCATCGCTTTTTATATTCAATCACCGCATACCGACTCGATTACTTTAGCTAAAGTCATGGATGAGTTTATTAACGAAAGTTTGACTTTTTTAGAAGAAGTAAGTCGTGAAGACTGGCAAAACTTAACACAAGGTTTAGCAGGGCAATTACAAGAAAAAGACCAAAATTTACGTATTAAAAGCCAACGTTTTTGGGCTGCTATTTGTAACCAAGACACACTTTTCATGCACAAAGAACAATTACTCGACGCTATTTTGTCTTTAACATTAAAGCAAGTGAAAGACTTTATTAGCAATAAATTAATGTTAAAAAACAAGCCTGATAGAATTATTTTATATTCTAGAGAAAATAGCTCTCAAGTAAAAACATCTCAGAATAATAATGAAGCCAATATAAAACGAAAAGAAATACAAGAGTTAGTAGGAAGAGCAATAGGGGCTGATGATTTAACTAAAAAAAGCAAAAGAAAATACTAAGCTTGCCGATAAAGAATAACCATAGATTGACTTAGCTGCGGCTATGCTTTTTAATGGTTGTTTTTATTTTAAGATATAAATAGTAACAGTTTTCTTTCAATTTTTGGTACCCAATAACTGTATGTTTGCATCGATTTTAACTTTTACTATTATTAGGATTCCCTTTGTCTTTCTTAAAATATAGCCGTTTATTTAGCTTTTTTATTAGTAGTTATTTTTTATCTAGCCTTCCTGCACTTTCTTCTCAGCCAATCAACGAATCATTCAATACAAACGAAAATATACAGGATAATAACCAAGTAAACTTTTCTCAACTTTCATCTGTTGATGGTTTATCAAGCAATAGCGTTATTTCGATTAATCAAGACAAACAAGGCTATTTATGGATAGCGACAGAAGATGGACTAAATCGCTTTGACGGTAAAAAATTTCATATCTACCGTCATGATAAAAACAAACAACATTCAATCAGTGATAATGTCATTCGAAAAATATTCATTGATAGTGACAATACTTTATGGATTGGTACACAACATGGTTTGAGTCGATATAACCGTGAATTAGATAATTTTGATAACTATTACCATAATGAACTTGATGATAATAGCCTTAGAGATAATATTATTTGGGACATATATCAAGACAGTAATAATTTATTGTGGGTAGCTACAGCAGCAGGTTTACACACGGTAGACCTAACAAAACACCACAATAGGCCTCATCACTTCAACCCTGTAAACATAACAGGGTTTACTAAGACACTAAGTAAAATAAAAACTATTTACCAAGACAATAATCAGAATTATTGGTTTGGTGGTTACGACAATGGCATTCATCTAGCCAATGAAAACTTAACATATATTGGCTCACTGCAAACAAAAAACAAAGTTGATTTACATGTTAATGCCAACACTTTATTTGATATAGAAGAGATAGATGGCCAACTTTGGTTAGCGACAAATAATGGCCTTTTTATTGTCGACCTCTTATCTAAAAGTCAATACCAACTCGTCTCACATATTAATGCTCAAGATATGCTGCAAAACGATGTAAATATCGCTAAAAACACAAAAGCACCGCAAACATTGCTCTCCAATCATGTTAGCGCCATAACACAGTACGATGACAATAACGTTTGGCTAGCTACAAATAAAGGCTTAAACATCATCAACTTACTTGATGACAATATTAGCAGCCAACAATATAACCGTAACAGCACTTCTTTATCTGAAAACAGCTTGATGACTATATTTAAAGATAAAAATAACACTCTATGGTTAGGGACTTATGGCAGTGGTCTGACTAAACACTCTCCATTAAGTATAAAACTTAACCATGGTCTAGCTGAATTAGACAGTAAACAGCTCATCGCTGAGCCACAATTTACCGATCTTTATCTTGCGAACCAAAAAATAGAAATAAAAACAAGGAGAGCAACAAAAATAAACAAATCAAAAAGTAAGCAAAACAGTGTACAGAATGAAACTGAACCTTATAGCTTAACTAGACAACTAAATAGCTTAAATCAACTCAGTCTTAAGAATAACCATTTGCCTGTTAGCTTTGAATTTGTTTCGCCAAATGCAAAATCACCAAATCAGTTAAGTTACCGTTACCGTTTAACTGGTTTAGAAGACAATTGGATTGATGCAGGCAAAGATAATTACAAAGCAACGTATACTAATTTGAGTTCTGGTTATTATACCTTTGAAGTACAAGCTTATGATTTACAAAGCTCAGCCACTAGTAAAACAAACCACCTTAACATATATGTTTTACCTCCTTGGTGGCTTACTAGTAGTGCTATTTTAATTTATACCGTCATGTCGATATTATTTATCAGTTTTATTTTTCAACAAATACGCCATCGCCGCTTATACCACTGGCAAATAAAGGAAAATGAAGAACGATTGAAATTATCTTTATGGGGCAGTGGTGATGAAATGTGGGATTGGAATATGACGACAGTCACCATATTTAGATCCAATATTTGGGGAAAACTTGAGTTTCCACAGGATGGTAGCCGAAACTCAGTAAGTGATACACAAAAAGATAACGTAGAAGAAAGTAGCGAACATGAAAGCAATATTCATCAGCATGACCTTGCGCGAGTAAAGTATGCATTAGCACAGCATATTTCAGGTCAAAGTGAGTATTATGAAGCAACCTACCGCGTATTAGACAAAGACAATAAATTGATTTGGGTATTAGATCGCGGAAAAATTGTTGAGCGTGATGAAGAAGGTCAGCCCAGCCGAATGACGGGCACATTAAAAGACATCAGCCAAATTAAAAACACTGAAGCACGTTTAAAACTTTTTGCTAAGTGTATTGAAAACATTTCTGATGCGGTAGTGATTTATGATAAACAATTCATTGCTGTTGATATTAACAAGGCTTTTGTTGAAATCACCGGTAAAGATCGTGACGCCATGCTGGGACAACCACTCACTTTTAGCCAATACCCTGATGAGTTATGTACAAAAATCAAAAAATATTTGATTACAAAGGGACGTTGGCATGGTGAAATTGAAAATTTACATACAAATGGCAGTAAATATTTTACTGATTTAAATATTGACGTTATTTATGATGAAAATGGCAGTATTTCACATTTCGTTGGCGTTTTTTCTGATATTACCAAACGTAAATCGACAGATGTGGAACTGCGACGTTTAGCAAGTTCGGATACGTTAACGGGATTACCAAATCGTGCTTTTTTTCAAGCCAATCAAACAAGATTAGTTAATAGCAAAATCCCTCATGCATTATTAGTTTTTGATTTAGATAACTTTAAAAAAATCAATGATTCCTTAGGTCATCAAGTCGGTGATGCTATTTTATGTAAAATTACTGAACGTATTACTAACTTAGGCAGAAAACAAGACAGTATTTATCGCTTAGGCGGTGATGAATTCAGTATTTTAATTGAAAATACCAATGATATTCATACTATTACGAGTATCGCTAACCATATACTAACTACAGTTGCTCAGCCTTTTAAGTTAAAAAATCAAGAGGTTGTTTTGTTTAGCAGTATCGGTGTTGTGCTTTACCCCGATGATGGTGCCACTTCACATGAGCTATTAAAAAATGCTGATACTGCTATGTATCACGCAAAAAATTCGGGCGGAAATAAATACCAAATATTTAATGACTCGATGAATAAAAAAGCAGTACACCGATTACAAGTTGAAAACTTGATCCGCCATGGTTTAAAAGAAGATGCCTTCTCGGTATTTTATCAACCTAAAATATCAATTGCCACAGGCAAGGTTTCAGGTATGGAAGCCTTAGTGCGCTTTCAAGCACCAAACAACAATATTATCAGCCCTGCCGTCTTTATCCCCGTTTCTGAAGAAACAGGCCAGATTATCGATATAGGTGAAATTGTCTTACGTAAAGCCTGCTTTGCTACGAAGAAATGGGTTGATTCCGGTTTATTTATCGGCCGAGTTGCCGTTAACTTATCAGCAGTGCAGTTTACTCAATCCAATTTAGTTTCATTGATTGCTGAAATATTAATCGAAAGCAATTTACCCGCAAAACATCTAGAATTAGAAATCACCGAAGGCACAGTAATGGATGATCCTCAGCAAGCCATTGCAACTATGGAAAAAATACGTGCAATGGGCATACATTTATCTCTCGATGATTTTGGTACGGGTTATTCGTCTTTAGCTTACTTAAAAAAATTCCCGCTAAACACCTTAAAAATAGATAAAGCCTTTGTTGATGATATTGAAGTTTCGGAGCAAGGCAGAAATATGGTAGCGACCATTGTAACTATCGCTCATAACCTTGATATGGAAGTCGTTGCAGAAGGTGTAGAGACTACGAATCAGTTATCTTTCTTAACAGGTTTAGGTTGTGAGCAACTGCAAGGTTACTTATACAGTAAACCGCTACCAACAGATAAATTCCAACAATATTTGCTTTCCCATAAAGTAACGGATAAATCAACAGACTTTATTAATCGCTAATATGGGAATAATACCAATAAAATTAACGGCTACTTCAACAAGCCACTAATGGTATTAACAATATAAAGGGCATTCTGCTATATGCTCCTATTTCGATGGTAAATATTATTCTGTTTCAATGACAAAAAAACTAACAGTTATCCTGTTAGCGTTTTTTTGTCTTTCCTTAATAGTTAATCGTTAATTATATTATCGTTAACTTGAAACTAAGCTCGAAAGAAAACTAAACTTAACCCTTTACCTTTTATGCCATACGATTGATTTATACGCATGCGCTTGTCCATCATAAATAAAGGCCAAACAAATGGCCCCAGTATTAATCCTGCAATTGCCCAACGTTTACGAGGTAAACCTGAACATAACGATTGGCAATAAAAAAACAGACCGCAAGCAATACTTAATAAAAATAACAAAATCATTAACAACATTGAAGACAACATAATAGCTAGCACCGAAATATATCAGCAGATCAATTAGCTAACGAAAGCTACTTTACTGCAAAAAAAACAAATAGAATGAAGCCGCGCTAATATAATTAAAATAGAGTATTTATTCAACAATTATTTTATAAAGTGAATAAATCAAAAAAGAGGCAATAAAGCCTCTTTCATCACAACACTTTGCCTGTTGCTGCATTTAATTGTCCTGATTATATGGGTAACAAAAAGCTATTAGTAATAACATCCCTCATTTTCAGCCATCGTTATTAATGCTTGGCAAGGTGTGTAACGCTCACCATGAACTTCTGCCCATTGACTCAGTTGTACTACTAAGGACTTAGCGCCTATTTTATCAATATAGCGCAGTGGCCCACCTAAAAATGGTGGAAAACCAATCCCCATAATAGCACCTATATCTCCATCTCTGGCACTACGAACTATCTCTTCATCGACACAACGCGCAGCTTCATTTAGCATCATATAAGTACAGCGTTTCGCTATTTCATTAGCAGGTAAACTACCCGTTGGAGCTTTACCATCACGACTAATAGCAAATAGTTGATAAATACTTTCATCAACTTTTTTCTTACCTTTTTTAGCTTTTGAGCCATAAAGGTAAAAACCTTTCTTCGCTTTTTTACCTAAGCGGCCATCATCCAGTAACTTATCAAAAGCAGCTGGAGCAGCAAAGCGAACACCTAAATCAGCTTGTAATATGGGACCAATTTTAGCCCCAACATCAATACCTACTTCATCTAATAACTGCATAGGGCCAACAGGGAAGCCAAAGTTAACTAACGCATTATCAATTTTATCTATTGGCTCTCCTCCTAACAATAAAATAGCTGCTTCATTGATGTAAGGTGCTAAAATACGATTAACATAAAAACCCGCTTTATCTTTAACAACTATCGGTGTTTTACCTTGTTTTTTAGCAAAAGCAACCGTAGTCGAAATGGTTTTATCTGAGGTCTTTCCTGCGGCAGAGCTGTGTGGAATAATTTCGACCAAAGGCATCTTATCCACGGGGGAAAAATAATGTAAACCAATAACATTTTCAGGACGTTTGGCTTTAACAGCAATATTACCAATAGGTAAACTTGAGGTATTACTGGCAAAAATAGTGTCTTCTTTGGTGTTTTCTTCAATAGCTAACACCATATTCTGCTTTAATCCCAGGTTTTCAAACACCGCTTCAATAACAATATCGGCCTTTTTGAAACCGGTATAATCAACGGTTCCCGTAATCATAGCTAATTGCTTTTGCATTTCACTTTTAAGAATGAAACGACGTTTAACTTTTTTATTCAATAAGTCATAGCTATATTTTAGTGCGTGACTAATACCCTGATGACTAATATCTTTAATACGAGCGGGCACCTTAGCTTTAGTTGCGGTAACAAAAGCAATCCCTCCCCCCATTAAGCCACCACCAAGTACTGCTGCCTGCTTAATTTTTTCAGGCTTAACGCCTGCAACACCCTGCTCTTTTTTCATCTCTGTAACAGCAAAAAACAAATGACGTAATTGAATAGATTCATCACTCATCACTAAATCAGCAAAGTGTTCTGCTTCTATTTGATAACCTTTTGCCGATGTCGACTCTAAGCCTGTACGTACGCAGTCAATTATCTTTATTGGTGCAGGGTAATTGCCTTTGCTTTTTGCCAACACCGACTTCTGTGCTTGTTGATAAACAAAATTTCGACCAAAAGCATTATTCTCTAAGACTTTATCAACAATTGACTGTTTACGTTTATGATTAGCACTGTGCTTGCCTCGTCCACTTAAATTTAAGGCAAGTTTTTCAGCCGTAACCATTAAAATACAATGAGGCACAACATCATTAACCAAACCAATTTTTAATGCTTGTTTAGCGCGTAATTGTTTACCTGTTAACATCATATCGAGTGCTTTTTGCACACCAACTAATTGAGGCAAACGTTGTGTTCCGCCGCCACCGGGTAATAAGCCTAGTTGTACTTCGGGTAAACCAAGCGAAGTTTTAACGTCATCACTGCAAACCCGTGCATGACAAGCCATAGCCAATTCTAAACCGCCACCTAAACATGCACCATTAATGGCTGCAACAACTGGAACAGTTAAGTTTTCTAATTGAGAAAAAATCATCTGTCCTTTACGTGAAAGTGCGACCACTTCATCACGAGTTGTGCAGTCATTAATCATATTAATATCTGCACCCGCGACAAAAGAATCTTTTTTCCCACTGCAAAGCACCACGGCAATAATGCTTATATCTGATTTAATTTCTTTCAATATCTCGGTAATTTGCTCAGCAAATTCAGCTTTTAAGGTATTCATGCTGTCATCAACAACATCCATGACTAAATGGGCAATACCATTTTCCTGACGAACTAAAGTAAAAGCACTTTCGTTACACTTATCAACAATAGCGTCGCTGTGTTGATTGCTATTTTCCGTCTTAGTTTCTACTTTGCTTTCTGTATTATTGTCTAATTGAGTTTCTGCTTTATTTTCAGCATCTATATTTTTTGTTAATTTACGCTTATGATCAGTCATTAGTCTACCTCCACAATCATGGCAGCGCCTAAACCACCCGCGGCACAAGCCGTTGTTAAACCAATACCACCACCACGACGTTTTAATTCATTTAATGTTTGAGTGATCAAACGTGCACCTGTCGCAGCAAAAGGATGACCATAAGCAAGAGAGCCGCCCATAACATTAAATTTATCCATATCTATTTCACCAATCGCTTTATCTCGACCTAATTGTTCTTTTGCAAATTTTGTACTGCCAAACATTTGCATATTTGCTAATGCTTGAGCTGCAAAGGCTTCATGCATTTCAATTAAGTCTAAGTCAGCCAGTTCTAAACCTGCGCGTTTTAATGCGATAGGCGTAGCATAACTAGGTCCCATCAACATATCTTGCCATACATCAATAGCAGCAAAGCCATAACTACGGATATAACCAAGCGGTTGGTAACCTAATTCTTTAGCACGTCCTTCCCGCATTAATAAAATAGCAGCACCGCCATCAGTTAACGGTGTACTTGTTGCTGCGGTTACCGAACCGTGTTTTCTATCGAAACACGGACGTAATTTAGCGTAACTTTCTAAAGCAGAGTTTTCTCTAATGCAGTTATCTTTATCAATAAAACTTTTATAAGGCTCCGCATGCGCTGTCATTACTTCACCATCAAGTTTACCTTCGGCCCAACTTTGGGTAGCTAAGGTATGCGAACGATGAGCTAAAGCATCTTGATCTTGACGAGATATATGATACGTTTTGGCCATTTGCTCAGCCGTTTGCCCCATAGAAATTGCTGTTGAATATTCTGCAACCGCAGGCGCAACAGGCAATATATCTTTCAAGCCTAATTTACGGATAAGCGCAATTTTTTGTCCCAAGGTTTTAGTTTTACTTAAATCAAGTAAAGTGCGAGCGAACTTTTTAGAAACACCAATAGGCGCAACAGAAGAAGAATCCGCACCACCGGCAATACCTACATCAACGAAACCTGCCATAATCGACTCGGCAACGTTCACTGTTGACTGAAAGCTAGTAGCACAGGCACGAGAAACACTATAAGCATCAGTATGAACATTCATGCCCGTACCTAAAACAATTTCGCGCGCAATATTTGGTGCTTCCGGCATTTGCACTACTTGACCAAAAACTAGCTGATCAATAATAGCGGGATCAATATCATGCTTTTGCAATAATTCATTAACAACTATTTTCCCTAAATCTACTGCGGGCACACCATGAAAAGCTGTCGCTTGTTTAGCAAAAGGTGTACGTAAACCAGCGACTATCGCTATACGCTCACCGTTTGCGGTGGTTAATATATTTGTTTTCATTGTTACCTCAATTTTATAGTAACTAACTTTTGCTAAGTATTTGTTGATGACTTATTTCATGTATCGTTACTGCTAGTAAAACAAACAACATACAGGTCTGACCTGTTATCATTCGATTCTAACGAAATAATGAAAAATTTCAATAAATTCTTTATTAAGAGTAAATCAATGCTCCGCATTTTTATAACTAAAAAAATACTATTAAGATTTTGTTACTTATTACTTGTTTTCTTTAACAATAACCTTATATAAAATGTAGCTTAATATTTATATAAAATACTAATACCAATTGAATTAAGTAGTGACCAATTATAAGCGAGGATAAACATTTAATAACAAGGCGCTTGATTGAGCAATAGCTGGCTATTGGGATTGAAAGCAACGCAGGTATTGAATATTTAGACCGCCTTAAAATGAGCAGTAATTTATTTTAATTGGTATAATTCAGTTTTTTACTTTCATTTCTAAAAATATAAAAGAAACTATTCGCATGGCAATTGAACATTTCTCTACCCTAAAACAGCATTTATCATCACAAATCATTGGTCAAGAATCCTTAGTTGAAAACCTACTAATTGCCTTACTAGCCGACGGGCACTTAATTGTAGAAGGACCGCCAGGTCTTGCAAAAACCCGTGCTGTTAATGCATTAGCCGATGGTTTAGAGGCTGATTTTCATCGAATTCAATTTACACCCGACCTACTACCTGCCGATTTAACGGGAAATGATATTTACCGTCCAGAAGATGGCACTTTTACCTTTCAGCCAGGGCCTTTATTTCAAAATTTAGTGCTTGCCGATGAAATTAATCGTGCGCCAGCTAAAGTACAGTCTGCATTATTAGAAGCCATGGGCGAAGGACAGATAACTGTTGGCCGTAAAACTTATCCGTTACCCGACTTATTTTTAGTGATGGCAACGCAAAATCCGATAGAGCAAGAAGGCACTTATCCATTACCTGAAGCACAATTGGATCGCTTTTTAATGCACATTGAAATCGATTACCCTGATGCCGCTAGTGAATTAGAAATACTAAAGCTCAATCGTGGTGAAGCACTAAAATCAACTTCCAGTACTGACGTTAGTTCAAAGTTACGTGTACTTAGCCAAGATGAAATATTTGCCGCACGCGAAGAAGTATTGAATATTCATATGGCACCTGCTTTAGAAACTTATATGGTTGATTTAATCATTGCGACTCGCCAACCGAAGAAATACGATGACCAATTAGCTTCATGGTTATCTTTTGGCGCAAGCCCACGAGCAACTATCGCACTTGACCGCTGTGCCCGTGCACGTGCTTGGTTACATAACAGGGATTTTGTCAGCCCTGAAGACATTCAAGCCGTATTTCATAATGTGTTAAGACACCGAATATTACTCAGCTATCAAGCCGAAGCTGAAGGTATTAGTGCCAATCAAGTACTTGATCATTTATTAACACTCGTCGCGGTTGCTTAGCACTTCATATACTAGAATATCAGAGTTATAAAATGTGGTTTAGCACAAATAAAAAACAAAACGATAAAAACGTTATTGATTCATGCCAATCAATACTTGATAACATTCACAGTAATGGTGTTGAATTATCATTAACCGAATTATTGCAGTATCAAACAAAGTCAGCCTTGATTAACCTCGCAGCAAAAAAGAATATCCACGGTAAACAATCGGGGAATTATTTATCACGCAGCAAAGGTCGAGGCATGGAATTTGATGAAGTACGCCATTATCAAATTGGTGACGATACCCGAGCGATTGATTGGCGTGTTACTGCACGTACAGGTAAAACTCATACTAAGTTATTTCGTGAAGAAATAGAAAGACCCGTATTAGTTGCCACTGATTTATCAAACAGTATGCGTTTTGGTAGCAAGCTGCTCTTTAAATCTGTACAAGCAGCGCATTTAGCAGCTTTAGTGGCGTGGCATGCGAAAGAGCGTGGTGACCGCATAGGTGGCTTAGTTTTCAGTAACCAGCAACATATTGAATTAAAACCTCGCAGTAGAAAAACTGGGGTATTACATTATTTACATGCGCTAACACAATTAAATAACAACAAAAATAAAAAAGTAGAGGGCATTACAGATCAAACAAATACGATTGCTAACTTTGCTGATCACTGCGCACGACTACGACAATTAGCTAAACCTGGATCCTTGGTGTATTTAATTACCGATGGCCAAGCTTTATTAAATAATGCGAATCTGCATAACTATCAACAAAATTCTCTGCAGAGTTCTCCACAAGATTTGTCTCAAGCTTACCCACAAGGTAATCAAGAAAAAAATCAGCAAGATGCGTTACGCCACTTAATGCGTATTGCACAGCATTGCGAATTAGTGGTTTGTTTAATTAACGATCCATTGGAGTTATCTTTACCTGATACCTCAATAAAGCTAACAGCCACATTAACTGACGGTATGAATCGACAACAATTAGCCTTAGGTGATAAAAAAACGGCAATAAATTATCAACGCCAAGCAACACGACAAAATGAAGAAAAACAAAAGGCATTAGTTGGCATTGGCGCAAGGGTTATTCACTTTAGCGCAGGACAATCGCTTGAGCAGCAGTTAAAGAGCAGTGATAATAATACAAGTAATGGAGCTAGCCATTGATTCCTTTACCAACAGCACCACAAATGCCTTCTGCAGTGCAAGGTTCAGCCCCACAAGCAACACAGCAACTGCAATTACACGACATTCACCTACCTGAGCAAGTAAGTAATTTACCTACAGCCATTGGTTGGTGGTTGTTAGCGGTAATACTTATTATCATCGCACTCTGGGTAATCAGAAAATTTAACCGTAATAAAAAATTAAATCAGAGTAAGAATCATGCGTTATCGGTATTAAAGAACCAAACAACACTGAGTAATAGTGATTTACTCTCACTATTGAAATGGGCAGCGATGCAGTATTTTAGTCGACAACAAGTAGCTAATTTATACGGCGAATCATTTCAGCAGTTCTTAATAAAACAGTTGCCAGAAAAGCATCAAGAAACATTTGAAAAATTATCAAACCAAGCTTTCCTTGCTCAATACCAAGTAAACAGTGAACAGGAAAGTGATATTGATTGCACTACTGAGAACACTATTAATCATAATAATGACTGCAAAAGTGCAGTAAAACTCTGGTTAACTTATGCTCTGCCACCAAAAGCAAAGCCAAAGC
>JAWSUX010000108.1:0-11513 GCA_033852215.1 Colwellia sp.
TTTGATGCAATTATGTTACCTATTGCCGATACTTTACTCGTACCAGAGCAGCGAAAAAATGTAACGTTTACCGGTTTTTTTGCCAATACAATGTTTCATGAAGTTGCCCATGGTTTAGGCATAAAAAACACCTTAAATGGCAAAGGTCCCGTTCGCCAAACATTAAAGGAACATGCTAGTGCTCTTGAAGAAGGTAAAGCCGACATCCTTGGTCTTTATATGATCAGACAGTTACTTGAAAAAGGTGTGATTACTGAAGGTAAGCTTGAAGACTATTACGCAACTTTTATGGTTGGAATTTTCCGTTCAACTCGTTTCGGTGCTAGCTCTGCCCATGGTAAAGCCAATATGGTGCGTTTTAACTACTTTAAAGAACATGGTGCATTCAGTCGTAACAAAGAAGGTTTATATAGCATTAACATCGCTAAGATGAGCGCTGCAATCGATTCGTTATCTGAACTAATTTTAACTTTGCAAGGTAATGGTGATTATCAAGGTGTTGATGAACTGGTTAAAAATAGTGGCGTAATTAATGAAACATTAGCAGCTGATTTGGCTCGTTTAGAAACGGCGAATATTCCGGTGGATATTGTATTTAAGCAAGGTAAAGCTGTATTAGGGCTTTAATCCTATCAACGATGTTGCTTATAAATATAGCGACAAAAAAGGGTGCATACTATATGCACCCTTTTTTATTCAACTGTAATTAAACATAAATTAAATATTAACTTCAATAAGAGTAAGCTTTAGAGCGACTCTAAATAAGAAAATACTGTACCAAAAGCTTGCTCTTGGTATTGTTTTAATCCGGTATCACGAAAATCTATATCAATCTGACTTTTTGACAACTCTTTCTTAATAAAACTGCCTGCTAATACGTCAACTTGTAATTCACTAATAAGTTGGATTGCCGCTTCAACCTTGAAACCAATAGGACCGCCAGCAAATTTACCTTTTAATGCGCGTCCTTTAATTAAAACATTAGTGACTTGGTAATCTTCCATTAATTTAGCAAAGGTAAATTGAAAGTTTCTCACTTCCTCGGCTTCACCTGCATTATCAAGGCTAATTTTTTGTACGCGTGTATGAGGAATATCATACAAATTATTTTCTTTAGACATAATACAAATTATTGCATCATTGCCTTTAATTTCAACACCACATGCTCTCATGAAAGAATCTCTTTAACATTAATATCGTTATTATACACTTAAATAACAAAAAGAAGATAATGGAAGTTCATCATACTTGTAGGTATCATTTGGCATTATAAACGTTAGCCTATAAGTTGAGAAATTAAATGAGTAAAGTATGTGTGATCACAGGCGGTAGTTCTGGTATAGGCTTAAGCATAGTGCAGCTCTTTTTAACGAACAATTATCGCGTTTTTAATTTAGACTTATCGCCAACTCCTCTTACTGATGAAGCGTGTGAATTTTTACCCTGTGATGTCAGTAATGTCATGCAAGTTAACCAAGTCATTACAGAAATAGCCGTTAAGCATAACATCGATGTATTAATCTCTAATGCTGGCATTCACTTTTCTGCCAATATTGAAAATACCAGTGAGGCTGATTTAGATAAGGTATTTAATATCAATGTCAAAGGCGCTTATGCCGCAATTAAAGCTGTATTACCAAATATGAAAGCCAATAAAAATGGCGCCATTATTTTAATGTCATCTGATCAAGCACTTATTGCCAAACATAACTCATTTGCCTATAACTTATCAAAAACAGCCTTAGCCTCAATGGCAAAAACCACCGCCTTAGATTATGCCAATTTTAATATTCGCGCCAATGCGGTGTGCCCTGGCACTATCGAAACACCACTTTATCATCAAGCAATAAACAACTATGTTAAAAACTCTGGCGCTGATAAAGACCAAGTACATCAAGAAGAAGCAAGCTTGCAGCCGTTGAACCGTTTAGGTCAGCCAGAGGAGGTTGCTGAGTTAGTTTTATTCTTAGCCTCCGACAAAGCAAAGTTTATTACGGGAAGTTTGCAAGTTATCGACGGCGGTTATACTGCACAATAACGTTAATATAATTGCTATAACAGCTAGGTTTCAACAAAAGATGATGAAAATTATTGACCCTCATATACATTTGTTTGATCTTAAAAAAGGAGATTACGACTGGTTAAAAACGGCTAACCCTCCTTTTTGGCCAGATAAAACATTGATCAATAAAAATTTTAATGAGCAAAATTTACTCCTAAATACTCCTCTATTATTAGCTGGTTTTATTCATATTGAAGCCGGTTTTGATAACCAACAACCATGGCGAGAATTAAGTTATTTACAGCAAGAGTGTCAATTACCCTATGCTGCAATTGCCAGTATTAATTTAAGGCTTGATAATGACCGCTTTAACTCGCAACTTGAAAAGCTATCTCACTGTGTGAATTTTTGTGGTGTTCGTCATATTTTAGATGAACAAGCATTTGATTTACTGAATACCAAGCAAGTTTTAATAAACTTCTCTTTGCTCAACAATTTTGCTGAAAAAAGAAAACAACCGCTAGTATTTGAGTTGCAAATGCCACTCGACGATCACCTTAGCATCACTGCTTTGTGCGATGTGATAAGTAAGCATAAAAACATTAGCTTTATTATTAATCATGCCGGTTTTCCAACAGCAAAAATTGACAGTATTGAATGGCGAAATTGGCAGACTAACTTAACTAAACTAGCTATTTTTGAAAACATTGCAATTAAGTGCTCTGGTTGGGAAATGACTGATAGGCAATATACCTACCAGCAAGATTGGCTTAATCACAACCTAGCAACTTGCTTCACTGCTTTTGGCGAAAAACGTATGATGCTTGCGAGTAATTTTCCACTGTGTTTATTTACTCACACCAGTTACCAAGATTATTGGCAATCACTACTCGATACTGATTTTATGCGAACAAAAAGCATGCAAGAAAAAAGCGCATTGTGTTACCGCAATGCGCTTCATTATTATCATTTATAATATATTTTTTGTAGTTTAAGCTTATTTAGCTATTCAATTATTTAATCGTAACATGTGGTGATTTTTTCACTACCGCATCATTTAGCTCAATGCCAATACCAGGGACTTCTGTCACTTGGAAAAAACCATCAACCGGTTGTGGGTCTTGCAAACAAAGCTCGCGGTTCCAATCTTTTGTCGCATAAGTATGATGCTCATGAATTAAGAAATTTGGAATCGCCGTTTCTAAATGCAGTGACGCTGCTGTCGCTACGGGACCACCACAAACATGTGCTTGAATGCGAATATCGTAAACGTCAGCATAATCACATACTTTTTTCGATTCAGTAAAACCACCACATAAACCAACATCAGGTTGCAAAACATCTATGCTTTGATCTTCAAAATAAGGACGTACATCCCAGCGGTGATACAAACGTTCACCACCTGCGATAGGCACGTTAACATTATCAGATACTTTTTTATGTACTGCAGGATTCAAATAGTTTACTGGCTCTTCGTACATCATACAGCCAACTTCCTCAACAACTCTCCCCATTTGTATAGCGGAAGCAGCGCCCATCAATGAATGTGATTCAAAAATAATATCAACATCTTCACCAACAGCATCACGAATAGCGCGTAACCTATCACCAAACAAACGCATTTGAGGTTTAGTAAATAACCTAGTGCGATCAAATGATGAACTACCATCTTTGTTATAAACAATAGGATCTACTTTTACTGCATCATAACCTTCAGCCATCGCTTTTAATGCCGCTTGTGCGTACTCTTCAGGCTCAATTAGTTTTTTGATTTCGCTGTCCCAATCAAACTGTAATTGGCTCGCGTAAGTGCGCAATTTATCATTCACTTTACCACCAAGCAGTTGATAAACAGGTACACCTAACGTTTTACCTTTAATATCCCAAAGCGCGGTATCAATAGCACTCATCGCTGAATATAAAACAGGTCCGCCACCTAGACCCCAAAAGCTTTCTCTGAGCATGCGTGACCATAAAAGTTCAGTGTTAAAGGGGTTAAAACCAATTAATACCGCTTCACTAATTTCTTTGATCATTGCTGCTGCAGCACTATGACCCCAGTCATAAGCAAGACCTGCCTCGCCAACACCACTAATGCCTTCATCGGTGTGTATACGTACAAAAATAGGATTCCAACCAATGCGTTTAGGGCAATGGATATCAAATACTTCTACATGAGTTATTTTCATTTTTTTCTCGGTTAGGTTGTAACTAAGTTAATTATTTATTATTTTTTCGATTGTTTATTAGGTTTTAGGTGTAATCACTTTTCTTGACGATGTATCGTTCAACTTAGAGGAAAAGACACGGAGTTGACGCACGTCAATGAGTATCTCTAACGAATAAATTGTTCGATACAGCAGATTACAAAGCGAAGGATGGATCATGGCGGTATACTCGTCGCACCATAGCTGGCCACGCTTTTTGACCACCCGTTTCGCCATCATGCACAATATTGGCTTGTGCTTTAATACCGTCGATAATACTTTGCGGTGCATAAATAGGTTTCATGCCTGTAGCCATGACTTGTAACTGTACCTGACAAGCGCGAGTTAAGTCATACATATGCATAAAAGCATCACCAATGGTTTTGCCCATAGTTAGCGCACCATGATTACGTAATAACATAAAATTTTTATCACCTAAGTCATTTTGTAATCTTAATTTTTCATCGGCATTAACGGCTAAACCTTCATAGTCGTGATAACTCATCGAAGCAAGTGCAAACATAGAATACTGACTTAAGGGTAATAACCCCTCCTCAGTGCTTGCCACCGCGATGGTTTCATTGGTGTGTATGTGTAACGCACAAATATCTTCATGTCGTGCTTCATGCACCGCACTATGAATAGTAAAACCTGCTGGATTAATTTCAAATGGACAATCTTTATCAATAATATTGCCATTAATATCAATTTTAACTAGGTTCGATGCCGTAACTTCTTCAAACGCTAAACCAAAAGCATTAATAAGAATATGTTCAGTACCGGGAATACGCGCTGAAATATGGGTATGAATTAAATCACCCCAACCGTGCATTTCGACTAAACGGTAACAAGCGGCTAAATCAATACGTAGCTGCCACTCTTGCGCTGATACTTGCCCTTTTAAATTTATCTTAGGAAGTTCATTCATAATTAAGGTTTGCTCTGTTTTGTTAAGTTAGTTCTATTATAAAAAGCTGAGAAAGCTAAGTAATAAAAACGAGATAAGATAACTATTCGCGTTATTATACTAGCCCTTTGATCAGTGCTGCAATTAATAAAACAAAAACCAAAATAGGTATTGTTTTTCCGTAGTTGCCTTGCTGCTCTTCAGTCATAGGTTTGCCAAAACGCTCACCTAATATCACCATCAGCGCAACAACAAAAAAAACAACCACCAATATTATCAGTAATACCATACATTCCTCTAATTTCACTTAACATTGCTTACCATCACCAGCAGTAAACCTAGCGGAATTATCTCATATATCAAACAGGGATTTTAATCAAAAAGCGGTTAACTAGAATAAAGGCAAACTTACCCTATATGGCGCGCAGCTATATTTTATAGCTTTTGGCGCAGCAAAAGTAAACTGTAAACGGATATTCAAGCACTAGTAATTAACAGTAATACCTCGTAATATCAGGCAACCGTGCTCGATTTTATGCTGTAGTTAAATCATCCTATCGCTGCACCCTAGCCCATTTAAAAACGCTAAAATACTCCTCATTATTAATATATCTGCTAACGAGTTACGTTAATAAAAAAGTATTTTCTGTAAGACTTACCAAGGATAAAAGCATGAAAGCAATTATTACCAGTGCAATATGTTCATCATTATTGCTACTTAGTGGCTGTAACAGCACTGAAAGCTCAAACAATAAAAACGCAACAATCAAGGTTAAAAAAACAGCCTTAACATCAGGTATTGAACAAGCGAACATTGATCACAGTGTGCGTGCCCAAGATAATTTTTATCAATACGTAAACGGTAACTGGTTAAAATCTCATGATATTCCTAGCGATAAAACCGCTATCGGTTCATTTTATGACTTACGTGATAAAGCCGATGATGATGTTAAAGCGATTATTGAAGAGCTAGCTGTGAAAGACAATTTAGTTCAAGGCAGTGACGAACAAAAAGTTGCGGATTTATTTCGCTCTTATATGAATAGTGAAAAGCGTAATAATTTAGGTGTGACACCTATCCAACCTCTTTTTTCGACGATAAACAAGTTAAAAAACAAAAACGAATTATCTGCATTTTTTGGAAAATATCAAGCGGTTGGTGTTGGTAGCCCTTTAGCTTTTTATATTAGCGTTGACGCAAAAGACTCAAGTAATTATGCCACACATATTTGGCAAAGTGGTTTAGGTTTACCCGACAAAGATTATTACTTTAATGACACTGAACGTCACCGTGAACTAAGAGCCGGTTATGTGGCTCACATTGAAAAAATGTTTGAGCTTGCCGGCATTAAAAGCGGTAAAAAATCCGCGCAAACAATTATGGCCATAGAAACTAAACTCGCCACTTTTCATTGGACTCGAGTGCAAACTCGCGATAGTGAAAAACGTTACAATAAGTTTGCCGTAAGCGATTTAAACACATTAAGCAGTGCCTTTGACTGGTCTGCCTATTTAAGCGCACAAGGTGTTGCAAAACAAAAAGACATTATTATTAATCAACCTGATTTTGTTACAGGTTTTGATGATGTTTTTGCAGAAACGTCATTAACAGATTGGCAAACTTACCTAACTTTTCATACCTTAAGCCATTTTTCTTCTTACCTTTCACAAGCATTAGATAATGAAAATTTTAATTTCTATTCAAAACAGTTAAGTGGTCGTAAAGAGCAGCGCCCACAATGGAAACGTGGTGTTAGCGTTGTTAACAATAACTTAGGCGAAGTCATCGGTAAAGTCTATGTAAGTCGTCACTTTACTCCGCAAGCTAAAACACGTATGAGTGAGTTAGTTGAAAACTTGCGTAACGCTTATGGTGAAAGTATTAATGATCTTGTTTGGATGTCATCAGAAACTAAAAAATCAGCACAGGTTAAGTTAGCTGCTTTCACACCAAAAATTGGCTACCCTGACAAGTGGCAAGATTATTCGACTTTATACATTAAATCAGATGATTTAATTGGAAACATTTTACGCTCATCTCAGATAAGCCATAACAAAGAAGTTGCGAAACTCGGTGGTCCCATCCAAAAGTGGGAATGGGGTATGACACCACAAACCGTTAATGCTTATTACAACCCAACAGTAAACGAAATCGTTTTCCCTGCTGCTATATTGCAAGCACCTTTCTTTAATATGCAAGCAGACGATGCGGTAAACTACGGTGGCATTGGTGCCGTTATTGGTCATGAGATGGGTCATGGTTTTGACGATCAAGGCAGTAAATACGATGCTAGCGGTAATTTACGTAATTGGTGGACTGAGCAAGATCTGAAAGAATTCTCTAGCCGTACAAAAACCTTAATAGAACAATATAATGCTTATCATGTATTTGACGACTTAACGGTTAACGGTGAACTCACGTTAGGAGAGAATATCGGTGATTTATCTGGTGTAACCATCGCTTACAAAGCTTATAAAGCTTCTTTAAAAGGGCAGACGGCACAAGTGATTGACGGCTTAACCGGAGATCAACGTTTTTTTATGGGTTATGCGCAAATTTGGCGTGCTAAAATGGTTGAGAAATCAATGCGTAACCGCGTAACAACTGACCCTCATTCTCCGGCTGAATTCCGCGCATTAGGCTCACTTGCTAACATGAATGAGTTTTATCAAGCGTTTGGTGTAAAAGAAGGTGATGCGATGTATATAGCACCAGAAAAACGCGTAAAAATTTGGTGATATTTTGACTTGATAAAGTTAAAAATTAAAGCAGCCTAGGCTGCTTTTTTATTGCCGATAAAAATGGAACTAATTACCTGTTCCATGATCTGATATTTAGACTCCTGAATTTGGATAATAATGCTCCTTTTTCAAGTAAATTCATTAATGTTAATATTGCACGGGTAGCGGGTAAGCTTATCACTACCAACTTTTCATTTTACAGCCTTTTAACGCATAAAATAAAATGAATAAATAACACGGTAACATAACAACATAACCAGATTGTAAATCTGTAGAGCTGCCGCCAGAGCCGCTAGCTAAACTCCAGAACAATGGTCCAAAAGCACCGCCTGAAATTCCCATAACGAGTAACGCAGAGCCAACACTCGTTAATTTACCCATGCCAGACAGCGCTAGTGGAAATATTGCCGGCCAAACAATGGCATTAGCTAAACCAAGAAACGCAATAAGCAATAAAGTATCTGGTAATAATACTTCGCCTAAAAGACCTGAAAATGCATTAGCGATAACAAATGAATTATTATCTCCCAACACCACAGCTAAACTTAATAGTACTCCTAAAATAGCAGATACTGATAAGGCCTTTTGTTGTGAAACATAACGAGGAATTAGGGCAATACCTAATACATAACCGATGACCATAAAGCCCATAGTGTATGAAGTCATGATACTGTAACTTTCAATGCCTAACGCTAATGCAAACGCACCAATGGTATCTCCAGCAATAACTTCAACGGCAACATAGAAAAATAAAGCGACAACGCCCAAGACTAAGTTAGGATGGGAAAGCGCTTCTTTCAAGTGTGCTTTAGCTTCATTATCATCAACCTCTTTTTCTAGTTCAGGCAAAGGTGCTTTAGTCACTGCAAAGCCTAATAAACCAATAAAAATAGCCATACCTAAATAAGGTAAAACCAAGCTATTTGCCATATCATCAATTTGTATTGGTGATAATTGGGTACCTACAGTATCGGTAAAACCGCTTAAAATTAAGGCAGTGAAAACAATAGGAGCAACAACGCCCGCGCTTTTATTTAATATGCCCATGATAGAGATACGTGCCGCAGCAGACTTTTCGGGCCCAATACGGACAACATACGGGTTAACAGCAGTCTGTAACAATGTTTGCCCTGCCCCCATAACTAATTGAGCAAATAAAAATAATAGGAATATTTGTGTTTTAGCTGCAGGAATAAACAATAAACCTGCACACATCATAGTAGCCATACCTAAAGCCATGCCATTTTTATACCCCACTTTACGGATAATAGCGGCTGACGGTAATGCCGTAAAAGTAACGGCAATATAAAAAGAGAATAATATTAATGATGCTTGAAACGGTGATAATTGTAATACTTGCTTGAGATATGGCATTAATGAGCCATTTAGCCAAGTCGCAAAACCTAAAATAAAAAAAAGCCCCGCGACGATTATCATCGGCACAGCATTACTCTGCTTTTTATCTTGATTAACTTGTTTTTCTTGTGTGAGTGACTCTTCCATAACTTCCTCGTAACTTGCATGTTTTGCATAGCTAATTAAACTCAACACGCTGGATTTACTTAAATATTATCATTGCACTATAATCATAACTTATAAGTTATAGGTTATAGGTCATAGGTCATAGGTCATAGGTCATAGGTCATAGGTCATAATTAGGTTAAATTTTTTGACCTGCTATCCAAGTTTCTTTAACCGTTAAATCATCATTCAAAACGACCATATCGGCTTGCTTTCCTATGGTTAACTCACCACGTATAAGCTCAGACGCTATTGGATATAAATATTGTGCAGGATATAAACTGCCCATGCGTAAAGCTTCATCAAGGGGAATATTTAAGTCAACATGTGTGTTTTTAACAGCACTAGCCATATCTAATGATGAACCCGCTAATTCGCCTGTCGATGAAGTGAGTTTGCCATTCTCGACATAAACAATGCGATCATATAAGGAAAATTCAGTTTGTTCTGTACCAACGGGCGGCATCGCATCAGTGACTAAAAAAACTTTACCTTGAGGTTTGCTTTTAATTGCTAATAGGCAACTATGATAATCTACATGAATACCATCAACAATAAGACCACAACTGGCATTATCGTTTAATAAGGCACATCCAACAACACCAGGCTCTCTACTTAGCAATGGTGACATTGCGTTAAATAAATGTGTAAAACCTGTAGCACCCGCATCAACAGATTTTTGAGCTGTTTTATACTCTGCATTCGTGTGACCTATGCACACTTTAATACCTAGTTTCACCATGCGTTGCACTTCTTCAGGGCTAACTGTTTCAGGCGCGATGGTCACAATCACTTGACCAATATCTTGACGCGAGAAAATTTGCCATTCGGCATCACTAATAGGCCGAATATATTCTCCCTTATGTGTGCCTTTTTTAGCCACAGATAAATGTGGACCTTCAAAGTGAACTCCAATAATACCAGGGACTTTTTGTACTAATGCTGTGGCAATGGCATTTGCGGCTTGTGTCATGATCTCCACTTTATCCGTAATTAAAGTAGCCATCATTGCTGTAGTGCCATACTTAGCGTGGGCGTTTATAATCACTTTAAGGTTTTCAACTGAGGGTGAGTCGTTAAATAAAACACCACCACCACCGTTAACTTGTAAATCAATAAAACCAGGCACAACTAACCCATTAGTTTTTATATCAATTTTTTCAATATTTTGATCGATAGCAATGATTTTACCGCCACTAATCGTTAAAACCTGTTCATCAAGAAAGGTATGACCATCAAATAGTTGTTGTGCATGCAAACGGGTTTCGGTCATGACTATTCCTGAACTATAATTAGTTAATGTTAACTACTATTAACTAAGCTAATTATTACCAAAATAACAATTAGCTTTTAAGCGTACATACATTATTTCAAAAGGTTTAATGACCTGTCTAACCATTAATAAGTGTTGAATAACGATGAGTATTAGTATTTTTTACTTAGCTGCTTGATAAAATCTCATTAAACTTTCAGTCGAACAATCGTGGTGTTCTGAAATGTTATCGGTCTCTAATTCATGTTGTATTTCTACAGCAAGAACTTTTCCTAATTCAACACCCCATTGATCAAATGAACAAATTTGTAAAATAATACCTTGCACAAAAACCTTATGCTCATAAGCGGCGATTAAACTACCCAATATTTTAGGATCAATGCGTTTTAGCAAAATTGTATTTGTTGGTCTATTACCCTTATGTACTTTATGCCGCGCGACCTTATCGATATAATCTGGTGAACGACCTTTAGTTTTTAAATCAGCCCGTACTTGTTCTTCACTATAACCTGACATTAAGGCTTGTGTTTGTGCAAAAAAGTTAGACATTAAAGTTTCATGGTGGCCTTTTACCGGGGTAACACTCTCTACTGAGCCGATAAAATCAGCTGGCACAATATTATTACTCTGATGTAAGTATTGATAAAAAGCATGCTGACCATTAATGCCTAACTCGCCCCAAATAGAAGGCACTGTGGCGTAATCAACTTCAGTACCATCCCACGTGACGGACTTACCATTACTTTCCATCTCAGCTTGTTGTAAATAAGTGGTAAACTTATGTAAAGTCTGATCATAGGGTAAAATAGCTTGTGATTGTAAACCAAGAAACGTGGTATTCCATACACTAATCAAAGCCAT
>JAWSUX010000567.1:0-2668 GCA_033852215.1 Colwellia sp.
GTATCTAACACAACACTAATATTTTGTGCATGGCCCGCAAGTGCCTCATCCACCGAGTTATCAATAACCTCTTGTCCTAAATGATTAGGGCGCGTAGTGTCGGTATACATACCTGGACGGCGGCGCACAGGTTCGAGGCCGCTAAGTACTTCGATAGAGTCAGAGTTATATTGTTCAGTCATGATAAGCTCAATTTAGTCGCTATTATTATTGTATTTTACTTGGTTTAGACGTTCGCATACGGTTTGTTTTTAAGTTAATTGAAAAAAATCAGCCAGCGTTGGCAATGTTTTATCAAAATCAATAAAGCTATGATCCCCTCCTTGTTGTATAACAAGGAGGCAATGTTGATATTTATCGACTGCTTGCTGATAATTTAACACTTCATCAGCCGTTTGTACCATTACTAGGTAATTATTTTTTTGTTTGCTGTCAATACTTGGCGCAGCTTGCTCTATATTTTTTAATTGTTGAATGTGCCCACGTGTTACTTGGTAAACAATTTGGGTGTATGGGTTAACTTGCTCACCAATATACTCGCCTAATAACTCATAAGGTTTAACCGCTGGATTAACCAAGGCTGCAGGTAAGTTATATTTTTCGGATAAATAACTAGCAAAATAACCGCCTAAAGATGAACCAATAAGATACCAACGCGTATTGTTTTTTCGTTTGTGAATAATGTCTTCAAGCTGAGTAATAGCCCCATCTGGTGTCGTTACCAACTGTGGACAATAAAAGTTAACCTCTGGATACTGCTTGCTAAGATATTGTCGGGTTTGCTCAGCTTTTAACGATAAAGGTGATGAATTAAAACCATGAACATAAAGAACATTTTGCTGCATAGGAGGTAAATTCACTATAAATGAACAAGATCGCTACTAAGTGTACCATTTTGATGTAAATAAAATAGTCGATAAGCAGGACCTAATGCTAAAGGTTTTACCGTATCGGCATTTGGGTCAAACTGAATTGATGTTGCTGGGCAAGTATAGAGGTCAACACTTGCCTGAATTTCTGATTCTACTTGTTCATTATTTTTTGTAGAAATTACACTCGCTCTGTGAATATGGCCACAAGCAATTGCTTTAATTTTTTTCTTATAGCTTTCATTATTATTTTTATTATACCTGGTGATTGCTCGCCAAAAATTATTTTTGTTTTGCAAACCATGTTTATCAATAAAAAAACCTACATTAATGGGGTGATGATGCATCATTAAGAGTTGGTATTTATTCGCATTAAGTAATTGCGGTAATGATTGTAATGTTGGATCACTCACCAAACCGGCAGGCGTTTCACTTTTGCTATCAATAAGCTGTATTTGCCAATATTCACCTTCAACCACTCGGTCATTAACAAACGGCTCAGCGACTAAATATTTATTTAATAAAGTAGGCTCGTCATGATTTCCCGCTAAAAAAAGTAGTGGAGCTTTAATATTGGCTAACTGCACCGCTTTAGCAAAATTTATATAGGATTGTTCAGAATGGTCCTGCGTTAAATCACCGGTAAAAATAACATAATCAATCAGTGAATTAGCGGAAATACTGGCAAGTACTCTTTTAAGGTTATTAAAAACATTCACGCCATGATGCAATCCATCAGTCGCTGAAAATAAATGACTGTCACTGAATTGCGCAATCACTAACGTTTCGTTGTTCAAAGCTTTGTTATTAACAGTGGTCATTTTTTATGGCTGTAACTCGACATGCACTTGCCCAAGCTGTAAGCATAAGTGTAACCACTCATTTAAAAATTGATTGATTTGCTGCTTTTCATCTTGTTGATGCATTTGTGAATTTGGGTAGTCGTAACGTGGTTTTACTTGCTGTATGTCTTGTGTGCTAATCACTTCAGCCATCTGAGCATCATGATATAGGCGAATAGTCATGCGTGGATGTAATGAGGATTTTAGCGCTTTACTCAGTGTATGAAGTCCAGCCAAGCTTTTTTGTTCAATAGTTATCAGTGAAGTATAACGAGTCACTTCATTCACGATAATAGAATACGATAAGAAGTCGCTGATAAAAAAATGTCGTAAGTCACCCGTTTGGGTTTTGTTGGCTTGTACTTTAAGTGATAGCATATAATTGTTAGCACACAGGGTCATCAAACTAACCAGGTTAGGTTGATACCTTTTTCTTTCTGTGTTTTTAGTATTAGGAAAAAAACTCATATAACTTCAACTTATCTGCTTTCAATTTAACTACTTTCAACTTATTGCTTTAATTTTACCTTTATTACTATTGCGTATAGCACAGAATATTTAACGTAGGTTTTGATAATTCAATGCTAACCATTGTAACCCGATAATAGTTGCTGCGTTAGTGATTTTTCCTTGCGCCAATAACGCCAAAGCCTCATCTCTGTCAACAAGGTGTAACAAAATATCTTCATCTTCTTCATCTAAACCATGCACACTGCCAGCGTCAACTTGCTCGCTATCTATTAACGCTAGATAGAGGTGAATACATTCACTCATTCCTCCAGGGCTAGAAAGGTATTGCATTATTGGTGTTAAATTATTGGCGTTAATATCAATATTAGCTTCTTCTTTTGCTTCTCTAATGGCAACTTCTACTGGGCTCTCATTTTTTCCGAACATACCAGCAATAAACTCAAGTTGCCAAGGAGTACCATTTTCCATAACACGGCAAGGTCTTAT
>JAWSUX010000568.1:0-716 GCA_033852215.1 Colwellia sp.
ATGGTATTGAGTGATCGCGATGCATGAGAATATGCACCCTGTAAATCACAGACAATAAAGTGGGATTGTTCAAGTGCTTCTACTGTTGGTGTTAAGTGATTTGGTACGGCACTAAATAATCAAAAGATAGGTGATAATATTTAAATGACGTTACTTATTACGACGCGGATAAATTTAGTATCAATCAAGGTTTATCACCATATATGATTAAATTTATTTACTCATATTTCAGCCAAAAAAAACCAGTATCAAAATACTGGTTTTTAAATCACAAGCACAAAGCCTGCATATTTTTAAATAATTAATTATTATTTAGCAAATGTAGATGCTTCTGCCATAGAATCTTTAACTAGGTTAGATACTTCTTCAGACGTTTTAGTTACAACATCATAAGCTTCTTTAGCTGAAGCAGAAACTTTTGCTTGAAGCTCTTCAGTGAAGGTTTTTTGTGATTCAATCGCTGTTGCTAAATCTGTTTGCTCAGATAACACTTTAGCTTGAGTCGCGCTATCGTTCATGATTGTATTAATTAATGCAGCTTGCTGATTGACTAATTGCTCAACTGTTTTAGTATTAATTTCTACAAGGCTGTTAAATGGTTTCATAGCTGTAGAGAACTGATATACATTGTTGAATGATTTCATTGCAGTAGTAAATTGTTCCGTTATGTCTGTAAACATAATAAATTTTCCTTTTTGATATTCTGCATCGCAGCA
>JAWSUX010000109.1:0-172 GCA_033852215.1 Colwellia sp.
ATCACAAGAAACCACTAAAACCATTTTAATATACTAGTTATAGCTTGTTAGATGCTTGAATAACGCGTAATTGCGCTTCCGCACGAGCTAGTTCAGCAGCAACAGCAGCATAGTCAACATCTACGCCATTAGCGTTCATGTTTGCTTCTGCACGTTGTTTTGCTTCAAGAGC
>JAWSUX010000109.1:180-3244 GCA_033852215.1 Colwellia sp.
GCACGTGTAGCAACATCTGCTAATACGATAACGTTGTTTGGTTGAACTTCTAACATACCACCTGAAAGATAGATGACTTCTTCAGTACCATCTTCTTTAGTGATTAATGCCATACCCGGTTTTAGTGAGGTCAATAAAGGTGCATGACCAGGCATAATACCTAATTCACCTTCACTACCTGTGATCTGTAATGATTTAATGCTACCAGAAAACAAACTTTCCTCTGCACTAACAACATTTAGATTTACAGTAAATAATGCCATTTGACTCGACCTCAATTAGCGTAAGTATCTAAACAAGTGTTTAGATACTTACTAGATGATTACATCTTAGCAGCTTTCTCGATAGCTTCTTCGATACCACCAACCATATAGAACGCTTGCTCAGGCATATCATCGTATTCACCAGCTAAAATGCCTTTAAAGCCAGCAATGGTGTCTTTTAATGATACATATTTTCCTGGAGAACCAGTAAATACTTCAGCAACGAAGAACGGTTGAGATAAGTAACGCTGTATTTTACGTGCACGGAATACAGTTTGCTTATCTTCTTCAGATAACTCATCCATACCTAAGATGGCGATGATATCTTTAAGTTCTTTGTAACGTTGTAATACTGTTTGTACACCACGAGCAGTTTCATAATGTTCAGTACCAACTACGAGTGGATCTAGTTGACGTGAAGATGAATCTAGTGGGTCAATCGCAGGGTAAATACCTTGCGAAGCAATATCACGACTTAGTACAACTGTTGCATCTAAATGAGCAAAAGTAGTTGCAGGGCTTGGATCCGTCAAATCATCTGCTGGTACGTATACCGCTTGGATTGAAGTGATTGAACCTTTGTTTGTTGAAGTAATACGTTCTTGTAATATACCCATTTCTTCAGCAAGTGTTGGTTGATAACCAACCGCTGATGGCATACGACCAAGTAACGCTGATACTTCAGTACCCGCAAGAGTATAACGGTAAATGTTATCTACAAAGAATAATACGTCACGACCTTCGTCACGGAATTTTTCAGCCATAGTTAAACCAGTAAAGGCAACACGTAAACGGTTTCCTGGAGGCTCGTTCATTTGACCGTAAACTAATGATACTTTATCAAGTACATTAGAATCGTTCATTTCGTGATAGAAATCGTTACCTTCACGTGTACGCTCACCAACACCAGCAAATACTGAGTATCCACTATGCTCGATAGCGATGTTACGGATAAGTTCCATCATGTTTACTGTTTTACCAACACCAGCACCACCGAAAAGACCAACTTTACCACCCTTAGCGAATGGACAAACTAAATCGATTACTTTGATACCAGTTTCTAACAATTCGTTAGACATTGATTGTTCAGCATAAGCAGGTGCTTCACGGTGAATTGACCAACGGTCTTTTTCGCCGATAGGGCCAGCTTCATCAATAGGCTCACCAAGTACGTTCATGATGCGACCTAAAGTCTCAACACCAACAGGCACTTGGATACCTTGACCTGTATTTTCTACATTCAGTCCACGACGCAAACCGTCTGAAGAACCCATTGCGATAGTACGTACAACGCCGCCACCAAGCTGCTGTTGAACTTCAAGTACTAAACCTTCAAGGTCACCTTCAGTTACTTTTACTGCGTCATATACCTGAGGTACGGCATCTTGTGGAAATTCAACATCCACAACTGCGCCAATTATTTGGACGACTTTACCTGTACTCATGTTTATTCCTCTTAATTTAAGTTAGCTAAGCTTCGCTTTAGCTAACTTTTCGTTAAATTACGAAATTGTTATCAGATTACTTCGTTACCGAACTATTCTGCTTACCCTACCGCAGCTGCACCAGCAACAATCTCACCCAATTCTTGAGTGATCGCTGCTTGACGCGCTTTGTTGTATACCAATTGAAGATCGTCGATTAAATCGCCCGCATTATCTGTTGCGGCTTTCATTGAAACCATACGAGATGCTTGTTCACAAGCAATATTTTCAACAACACCTTGGTATACTTGAGATTCAATATAACGAACTAATAATTTATCTAACAAAGAGTTAGCATCAGGTTCGTAAATATAATCCCAACGATGACTAATTGCTTCGTCATCTGATTTAGGTAGAGGTAACAATTGATCAATTGTCGGCTCTTGCGTCATCGTATTAACAAATTTGTTAAACACAACGTATAACCTATCAATTTCACCGTTATCATAAGCTTTAAGCATTACCGCAACACTACCAACTATGTCAGTTAGTGAAGGAGCATCACCTAAACCCGATACTTGTGCAGATACTTTAGCGCCCATATTGTTGAAAAATGATGCGGCTTTTGAGCCAATTACAGCAAATTCAACTTCAGCGCCTGATGCTTGCTTTTCAGAAGCATCAGCAAGTACTTTCTTAAATAAATTAATATTTAAGCCACCACACAAACCACGGTCACTTGAGACAACAATGTAGCCAACACGCTTAGTTTCACGTTCTTCCATATAAGGATGACGATATTCTAAGTTACCAAGCGCGATATGACCGATCACATTTCGTATATTTGTCGCATATGGACGAGAGGCTGCCATGCCATCTTGCGCTTTGCGCATTTTACTAGCGGCAACCATTTCCATAGCGCTTGTGATCTTTTGAGTGCCTTTAACACTCGCAATCTTGGTTTTTATTTCTTTACCAACGGCCATGACTCTTCTCCGAAAACGTTACTTAATTAAAGACTCGATTACCAAGATTGAGTTGACTTGAATAATTCAAGTGCTTTATTCAAATTGGCTTCAATATCTTTACTGTAGTCACCCTTTTCGTTGATAGTAGTCATCAACTCAGCATGCTCATTGTTTACATAGGTATGTAACGCGGCTTCACAATCAACAATTTTGTTGATTGCAACGTCAGTTAAATAGCCTTTTTCTGCGGCAAATAATGACACTGCTGTTTCAGCGATTGACAATGGGCTGTATTGCTTTTGCTTCATCAATTCAGTAACGCGTTGACCATGCTCTAATTGAGCACGAGTCGCGTCATCTAAATCTGATGCAAACTGAGCAAATGCTGCTAATTCAGCATATTGGGCTA
>JAWSUX010000110.1:0-14953 GCA_033852215.1 Colwellia sp.
TCGTAAAAATTTCATAGTATCCCCGTCAATTCTCAAGTGTTATGCATTACATCTATTTACATAGCTTGGTATTAGCATAGTTTAGCTTATTTTTTACTATTTATGCTCTTATTTTTATTGCTATTTATTGCTATTTATTCTTTTTTTTAAGTCACTATGTAAACTTATCTTGTTCTGTAGTTAACTTAATCGTTCTATCTTTTTTAACGTAGATAATAAAGCAAAATTAATGCCAACTCACACGTGAAACTAATACTTTTAAAGCATCAAGGTCTATTTTTCTAGTTAATCAATTGGCTAGATACAGTGAAACTAGCATTGTTCATATGTTTTTTTCGTTGTATGTTTCAGGCTTATAATTTTTTTAACATCATAAAGTATATTTTTAACATCACAAAGTATATTTTTAATATTGACGAATTGATGTGCACTTTATACTCAAGATTAAATTAATATAAAACGTAAAAACAAGTTATTAAGTAAGCAGCGCTATTACATCTTTTTATCATTTAGATCAAAGTTATTGAAAAATTAGTAACTTATAGAAAAAATATCGCTTAACTTTCTTGGAAGATCTCTCCTCGGCCGTATATGTTTACCTACGGCTCGTTGGTTAATTTTTTTAGATCTGTATAAATAAAAAGGGGGAAGCTTAGCTTCCCCAAAAAAACCTCCTGTGGGAGGTTACTAACGCAAAATATTAATGCACTTAATAACTAAGCGATACTCGTTATTAAGTGATAAACCTATAAAACGTATTTCGCTGAAAATTGGACGTAATCTGAGTCAGCATCTGCTTCAGCCATTTCAAAATTACCGACCTCTAAGCCAAAAGATAATTGTTTGGTAACGTTTTTGAATATATTAACACCCCAATGGCTGCGATCTCTGTCTGTTAAATCTGTTTGCGTATTACCGTAAAAAACTGAACTGCGCATATCATCAGTCCAAAAATGACGATAAGCAACCATGACAGAAGTTGTATCTTCCACTTCTTCGCCGACGATATCGGTTGATGCGACAACACCGATGTATCGACCAACATTACCGCCGTGTAATTGGAAGCGAAAATCATCTTTACCGAAAGTATTAATGCGACCCGCAATACCATAACCAATTGCAGATTCAGTTTCATTTGTTACTGTTTTTAATTGGCGACCAAGCGCTGAAACGGAAACATTACCCCAGTCTCCTTTAAATGTATATTTACCGATGAAATCTGGTACCGAGTCATCACGGCTTGCGGTATTACCACGGTAGCCACCGTACGATTCAGGATTTTCGATTGATAATTGTAAATCACCTATAGTGTAACGAATTTGACCTTGGCGAATAAATGCAGAGGCGACTAATGGGCCACCAAAATCAGCGGCTTCAGCTAATGCGCTGGTGTTTTGGAACGTTGTCCATGTTTGACCTACTAAGATATTTTCATATTTAATAAAAGCATGACGTAAACGTGGGCTTGATGAATTAGAAATCACTTCATTACCACCACCTGATAGTGCGTCACCATAAAAATCTATTTCAATAAAACCAGTAACATCACCGTGAACGTACTTTGCGTTAAAACGTGTTTCGTTTGCTGCAATACCGAAGTTTGATTGATCATCAGCTAAAACTGTACCACCACCGTACCAGTAATCAGTTGCGGCAATATTACCGTCAACATAACGAGTATCAACTTTTATATAACCACCAAATGTGAGGCTGTTATCGTCGTCTAATTTAAGAGTGTAACCTGCATTAGCTGCGCTTGTAACGGCTAATAAACAGGTAGCGAGAGCTAGTTTTTTAACTGTAAAAATTTTACCTTTATTCATGATTAATTCCCATTTTATGCTTATTGTAATGTGTTTTATTTCAATTATTTCGCATGGAATATCAACGTTGATGAGCTCTTAGTGTCTCTATGTCAGTAGCGTTGAATTCACGATGTTACTTTTTGTTATCTGTTAATAATTTAGAGTGAAAAGTAAACAAAAGGAATTAGACCTAAGTCTATTTAATGGTAATAGCTCTTAGACTTTAGTCGATGAAGAGCAAGTTTCATTAGGCTTTAAAGCTTATTGGACCATCAAAAGCCATACTTGACAGAGCGGATGTAGGTGGTTTATTAAATAACCATTTAGTGTGATTATTGGCAAGGTATAGTTCAGGAATTAGCTGTTAGTGGTTAAGAGATACACTTTAGTGTGTCAAAAAATAGTCGTTAGTATAGACAGTACTAGTATAAATTGTAGTGGGAAACTACTTTAATTAATCGGGATTGCTATAGAGGTTAAGAGTTAAATTAAATAGCGTTAATGTTGTTTACCCATTCATAAAAAAGGCCTGAAACTCAGGCTTTTTTGTGTTTTAACCTTACCCTTATTAAGCTTCTGTTTGTGCTGCTAAGTTAGCTTTATGTGATAATTCATGTGCAGGCATTGGTTTGCCATCATGTTTTAAGTAGTTATCCATCCAACGCATTAAGCGCAAGCTGTAATCATATTTGGCTGCAGCTTTACGGTTACCATGACCTTCATCGGGGTAATACACTAAACGTACGGTTTTACCGCGCACTTTCATGTAGCGGTAAAGCTCCATTGACTGACCAGGGTGCACACGCGGATCGTTTTTACCGTGTATAATTAACAGAGGTGTTTCAGATTGGCCAACCCAGTAAATAGGACTGCGTTCTAAGTACCATTGCCATTTTTCCCATGGGTAAGAACGCGCATGAGCTAGGTGCATTTCATTAGAAATATCAGTCGTGCCAAACTTAGATAATTGATTAGAAATACCAACAAACATAACACTGGCAGCAAAATGTTTGGTTAACTTAGTTGCGCCCCAAGCAGAAGCATAACCGCCGTAAGAACCACCAGTAATACCAACCTTGTTATCTGTTACTAAGCCGATATTGACTAGGTGATTTTTTAAATCAACTAAGTCGTCAAACTCTTTACCAGCGTAATCGTTTTGACTCAGCTTTGAATATTCAACGCCTTTACCTGTACTACCACGGTAATTTGGATAAAATACAACGTAACCTTGTGCTGCCGCTAATTGGCCAGGGCGTGAGTAAGCGGTAACCCAACCATCTTTATCATGGCTTTCTGGCCCACCGTGCACAGACATAATTAATGGATAGCGTTGGCCTTTTTTGTAATCTAACGGATAAATTAAAATGCCACCAATTCCTACGCCATCACGGGCTTGAATTGTTAAGCTTTCTTGTTTAGCCAAAGAGACTGTATTTAACCACTCATTTGAATTGGTTAAACGAGTTTGTTTTTTTCCTTGAGCGCGCAACATAAATACTTCATTAGGATGTTGCGCAGTATTACCTTTAATGGCAATGGTTTTATCTGAGTTAGAAAGACTTAAGTTGCTGGCGATAAACTTACCTGCTTTCACTATTTCCTCGTACGCATGTGAGCCTGTTTTTATTTTAGCGACGATAGATTGCGTACTAATATTGGCAACAAAGTATAATTCGTTAGTTTTGTTACTCCATTCAAAGTTACTCACGTGTCCGATAAAATTGGGTAGCCAATCAGTGACTTCACCAGAACTGACTTCGGCTAAAAATAAACGGCCTGTCGCAGGGTCGTGTTCATTTTCAGCACCAAGTAAAGCAACAAACTGACCATCATAAGAAAATTGAGCTGCGCCTAATTTGCCTTTAGTCGCGAAAGAGGTGGTTATTGATTTTTTAGCGATATCAACAATGTGCCATTGTGATTTCATGTATTTATCATCAATAAGTGAAGTGGGCTGGGTTTTTACTAATAATGTTTGGTCTGTCGGTGAAAAGTGTACATCTGAAACATAACCGCTAAGATTCCATGCCTCTGGCGTAATATCTTTGTCTGATTGTTCCAGATCTACAACATATAAAAATTGATCCATTAATTGCTCTTCGTAAACCTCAGCTTTAAAGCCTAAGTCAGTAAGTTCCTTAATAGATTTATCTTTGGCCTTTTTCGCTAAAATGGCGATTTTTTTATTATCGCTACTTAAAGCGTAATCGTTCACACTTGTATCTTTTAACGACAGGGTCTTTTGTGCTTGACCGCCGTCTACTGCTATTTGATAAAGCACTGTATGCTTGTCGTCTCTCATTTTAGCTAAAAAATAAATAGTAGAGCCGTCGGCTGACCATTGAATATTACGCACATTTACCTTGCCAGTAATATAAGGGCGTTCTATGCCTTTATTATTAACTAGGTATAACTCCTGCCAATTCTTTCCGTCTTTCTCAACGTATATCTCACGAGGTACTGAACGAGTATAAGCAACAAATTCACCACTTGGGCTAACTTGGGCTTGCTTAACACTCTGCAGTATTGCTAAATTTTCAGCAGTGATAACTTTTGTGACAGGGGAGTCTGCAGACACGGCACAGCACAACAAACTTAGACCTAATGCCAAGGTTTTTATGAAATAGCTACCCTTTAATTTCATTCTGATATGTCCTTTATGTGTTTTTATACCGTAATTTTAGGTAATCAAATACCGCACGAATTCCAAAGGCTTCACCACCAACAGGACGACCTGATAAATGACGAGTATTAAACGCCATCACATCAAAATGCACCCAGTCGGTATCTTCACTAACAAAATTTTGTAAGTATAATGCGGCGGTAATAGCACCACCAAAAGGTACTGTTGGGCAGTTGGTCATATCAGCAATAGTGCTTTTGCATAAATCATTGTAAGGGCGGTATAACGGCATGCGCCAAACGGGATCACTAATTTTACTACCCGCTAAAGTGATACCTGCAGCAACCTCATCGTTGGTTGAGAAAAAGCCAGGTAATTCTGTACCTAAGGCAACCCTCATTGCACCTGTTAGTGTGGCAAAATCAATAATTAATTCAGGTTGTTCAGTATCGGCTTCGGCTAATGCATCACCTAAGACTAAACGGCCTTCAGCATCAGTATTATGAATTTCAACCGTTAACCCTTTACGTGTAGTAACCACATCACCGGGGCGTAACGCATTGCTTGATATTGCATTTTCAACGGCAGGAATGAGAACACGTAAATTTATTGGTAAATTGTACGCCATAATTAACTGCGCTAAGCCTAAAACATGTGCTGAGCCGCCCATGTCTTTTTTCATATTACGCATGCCGCCCGCTGGTTTGATATCTAAACCGCCGCTATCAAAACAAACACCTTTGCCGACTAAAGTTACTTTTGGATGCTTGTTATTACCCCAAGTTAAGTCAATAAGGCGAGGGGCGTGGGTACTCGCGCGGCCAACGGCATGAATAGTCGGATAATTATGCTCAAGTAGCTCATCGCCAATAATGTGTTCAACTTCACCACCAAAACGTTGCGCCAATTCTTGTGCGCTTTTCGCTAAGTGTTCAGGCATCATATCGGCTGCAGGGGTATTCACTAAATCACGCACTAATGTTGTCGCTTCGGCGTATTTTATCGCATCATCAACTAAGGTTTGGTCATTTACGGCTAAACTCGCTAACTTTTTAGTTTTGTTTTGCTTAAGGTAACGATCAAATTTGTATGCACCAAGTAACCAAGCAAAAGTAATAGCTTGTTTGTTTTCTTTATCCGCTTGCAGTAAATATTGACCTGCAGGCAGCTTAGTAATCAAGTCACCACAGGCAAAATAATCACTGGTATCTTTGACAACAAAAATTGCTTGGCTTAATTCGCCAGTCGCATTTGGCACAAGTGCTAGGCCATCACCTTTAAAACAGATGTTAGCTAGCCAGGTTTGGCACTGTGCTATTTGTTTTATTAACCAATTTTCGTAGTTTTGTTTTTCAATAATGGTGAGGGGGATGCCGTTATTGTCAGCATTAAGTAATTTATTCATGAGCTTCCTTGGTTTGTTATAACAAAGCAACGGTGAGATTGCTTTGATTGTAACCCAAGAAATTCAAGGGAGGAGTATTTATTTTGTCACTCTAATCTAAATAGTAAAACCATTGCGTTGTTAGTTCTTATTAAAGCCTGCTTCACTTAAATCGAGTTGACTGATGGCAATAACGGCTTGTGTTCTATTGCGTACATCAAGTTTACGGAAAATAGCCGTTGCATGTGCCTTTATTGTTGCTTCAGAGACATGTAAGTCATAGGCGATTTGTTTATTTAGCAAACCTTGTGCAAACATCATCAAAATGCGGTATTGCTGCTGAGTTAAGCTAGCAACACGTTCAGCTATACCACTATTATCACCTTTCTTTTGGGATTGCTCAAATGAAGCCGGTAACCAAACATTGCCAGATAGTATGCTCATTATGGCAGTGTAAATATCATTAACAGGGGTAGATTTAGGGACAAAACCTGCTGCGCCATATTCCATTGCTTTACTAATAGTGTCATGATCTTCGTGAGCAGAAACAATGACAATAGGAATTTGTGGAAAATGATTTCGTACATGAATTAAGGTATTAAAACCATGGGCACCGGGGATATTTAAATCAAGTAATAATAAATCACTGTCATTATGGGTCGTTAATTGCTGGTCAAGTTCGGCAATAGTTTCTGCTTCAAGCCAGTTTGTGTAACTAAGCTTAGCTTTCAAAGTACCTAATAATGCTTGTCTAAATAAGGGGTGATCGTCAGCTATTATTATTTTTTCTGGCTGAATCATAACGGTATTCCTTAAAAACACTTCATTTATTCATTCTAACGGAAACATAACGAATAACAATGTCACTAGTGTATTAATTTTTATAAATGCATAGCTAGCGAACCTAGGGGTTATTTATACATTCGATAGTTTATAATAAGGGCTGTTTTTGATTACAGACTGCAGCAATCTACTTTACAGTAGTCTGTGTTATTTTTTTGGCATGTTACCTAATACAGCGGTTAATAATTGCCAGTACTTTTCAACGGCGGCAATCTCAACTTTTTCATCTGGAGAATGTGGATATTTAATTGTTGGCCCAATAGAGACCATATCCCAATGTGGATATGCGGACTTAAATAATCCACATTCTAAACCCGCATGAATGACCATAATCGCAGGCACTTTATCAAATAATTCTTGATAAGTTTTACTAACGGTTTTCATAATAGCGGAGTCAGTATTTGGTTTCCAACCAGGGTATGCACCTGAAAATGTCATGTTTGCGCCGGCTAATTCAAATACAGATTGCACAGCACGCTGTGTTTCTAAACGGCCGTCATCGTGTAAGCTGCGAATTAATGCCATCGCACTAAATTTACTACCGCGTGTACGAATAATGCCTAAATTTAATGAACTTTCTACAACACCCTCAATATCATCACTCATGCGCATGACACCATTTGGACAGGCATTTAATGCGCGTAAAATTGCTGCTTGAGTTGCTTTTGTCCAACATTGTTCAAAATCTTCAGGTGAAATTAATAACATGTCGATATCGGTTTCAATAACACCCAAGCTTTTTTTAATTGTTGCTAAATAGTCAGCCAAAGCTGATTTCAGTGGCGCAATATTGTTTTTGGCAACAACAAAACTCGCATTGGCCTCGCGTGGAATAGCATTACGTAAACTGCCACCGTTAAGCTCTGTTAAGCGAATATCAAAATCATTGCTCGCATCAAGTAAGAAGCGCACTAACAGCTTATTAGCGTTAGCACGCCCCGTATGAATATCAACGCCAGAATGACCGCCTTTTAAGCCTGAAATTGACAAGTTGAATGCTTGTTGATCACCTGTTACTTCTTCAAAAGCCAGTGCGAAGGTAGCATTAGCATCAATGCCACCTGCGCAGCCCATGTAAACTTCACCTTCTTGCTCTGAATCGGTATTAATTAAAATGTCACCATCAAGCCAGCCTGCTTCTAAGCCAAAAGCCCCCGTCATACCCGCTTCTTCATCAATTGTAACTAAAACTTCGATAGGCCCATGAGCTACGTTATCACTGGCTAAAATAGCCAAAGCTGACGCTAAACCAACACCGTTATCAGCACCTAAGGTTGTCCCTTTAGCTGTAACCCAATCACCTGAATCAATAATATAAGGTTTGATCGGATCAGTTAAAAAATCATGGTCAGTGTTATTATTTTTCTGTGGCACCATATCCATGTGGGCTTGCAAGATAACGCCTTTGCGATCTTCCATGCCAGCCGTTGCAGGTTTTTTAATAAATAAATTACCGACAGCATCTTCTTTTACTGCTAAGCCGAGCTCTTTGCTCCAGTTTTGAATCCACTGTGATATTTTTTGTTCATGTTTTGATGGGTGTGGAATGCTGCAAATTTTTTCGAATAACTGCCATAAGCAGGCAGGTTTTAGTCGTGAGAGAGTACTCATAAGTTGCCTCGAGAAATAATATAATTGTACTTATTTATCAGCCATCAAAAATTGCCATTGTTCATTAAAATTTTCGCTAGGTTTTTTATCAAAACCAGAACGAACATACTGGCTAATTTTACCTTCCGCAAAGGCAACTAATAAATTAGCTAAGGCAGCTTCATTGATGGTAAACGCTTTGCCCTCGCGTAATTTACGCTCACGTAAAGCTTGTTTAAATTGAGATTCTAATTTTTCAAAAAACTGGTGTACTCGGCCACGTAAACGTTCATTTTCACCCATTAAGGCATCACCGGATAAAATACGGCACATACCAGGGTTACGTTCGGCAAAAACAAGCAAAACATGCAAAATATGATGACAACGTACTAAGGTTTCTTTGTGATCCGTTAAAATTAAGTTAATACGAGAAAAAATAGATTCTTCAATAAAGTCAATCAAGCCTTCAAACATACGAGCTTTTGACGGGAAATGGCGGTATAAAGCAGCTTCAGACACACCCACTTCTGTCGCTAGTTTGGCGGTAGTGATGCGTTCACCAGGGCTGCTTTGCAACATTAATGCTAAGCATTCAAGTATTTGCTGTTTACGATTTGGCTTTTTATTTTTATCTGGTGTAGCGACCATAAAAGTATTCTCTCATGTATTCAGTTATATAATATGAACAGTAGTGTTAACTTATCGATAGTTAACTCTTTTTAGCTAAGTAATGCTGATTGATTAACGAGACCAGTTTTTCAGCAACTATGTGTTTATTGGCTAGGGGGATCTCTATTTTGTCTATCGCGCTAAATACTGTTAACGCGTTGTCATCACTGTTAAAGCCTTGTCCTGATTTAGCGACATCATTAGCGGCAATTAAATCTAAATTTTTACGCACTAATTTGCCACGAGCATAATGCTCAACATTTTGCGTTTCAGCGGCAAAGCCTACAATAAAAGGCTTACCAGCTAATTGAGCAACATCAGCAACAATATCATGGTTTTTTACTAATGCTAATTGCATTTTATCATTGGTTTTTTTAATTTTTTCAGCCGAGACATCAGCAACACGATAATCAGCTACAGCAGCGCAGGCAATAAAAGTAGTGCAATCGCTAGCTTGATTTAATGCTTGTTGATGCATTTCGTTTGCGCTAATAATTTCAATTAATTGACAACCAATAGGTGCTTTTATATTTACTGGGCCTGAAATTAAAGTAACCCGTGCGCCCGCACGTAATGCGGCATGTGCAATAGCGTAGCCCATTTTCCCAGAACTATGATTTGATATATAACGTACAGGGTCAATGGCTTCGCGAGTAGGCCCAGCAGTAATCACCCAGTGCTGACCTTGTAAATATTTATCAGCAAAAAAATCACTGCTTAGCTCGACCAATTCATTTACTTCTAACATACGGCCTAAGCCAACATCACCACAAGCTTGTTCACCTGCACCAGGGCCCCAAATGTTAAAGCCCCATCGTGTTAACTTACTAATGTTGGCTTTTGTTGCAGGTGCATGCCACATTTGTTGATTCATCGCGGGGGCTAGCGCAATAGGAGCATTGGTTGCTAAACAAAGGGTCGATAATAAGTCGTTTGCCATACCTGCAGCAATACGCGCAATAATGTCTGCGGTTGCAGGGGCGATGATAATAAGATCAGCCCACTTAGCTAATTCAATATGACCCATAGCAAGTTCGGCTTGGCTATCAAGTAAACTATCAGACACATGGTTACCTGATACGGCTTGTAACGTTAATGGGGTAATAAAGGCTTTTGCACCATCAGTCATTACCACGCGTACATTGGCGCCTCGTTCTTTAAGTCTGCGCACTAACTCCGGGGTTTTATAAGCAGCAATTCCACCGCTAATACCGAGTAATATTTTTTTGTCCTGAAGAATTGTCATAAGCTGCTAATCTTAAAGTAAACAATAATGACGTTACGATAACATTTATTTTTTTTATTTAGAATAAAGAGTTGAGAAATTAGCTCTTAGTGTGCAGTAAAAGATAAAGCAAGGAGTGCTTATGTTGGAAAATAAACGGTTGGAGGTAAATGAGGTAATCGACCCAATCACCCCAGTAAATATTTTAAAAAATTGGCCTGAATTAGAAAGACCCAGAGAAAAGCTATTACACCTTGGTTCACAAAGCTTAAGTGATGCGGAGCTATTGGCTATTTTTTTACGCACAGGTGTTAAAGGTTGTAATGTGGTTAATTTATCGCGGCAATTGCTGAGTACCTTTGGCAGTATTAGTGCCATTTATGGAGCGAGTCATGATGATTTTTGTGCAGCTCATGGTCTTGGCACGGCAAAATATGTACAACTGCAAGCATGTTTAGAAATGTCAAAACGTTATTTAGCTGAGCAGTTAACACAGCAAGGCTGTGCTTTAACTTCTTCACAAGCAACGCAAGACTATTTACTCAGTGAACTTCGCCATGAAAATCGAGAAATTTTTGCTGTTCTTTTTTTAACCAACACCAAGTGATTAAATTCGAGCGTTTATTTTTTGGCACAGTGGATGCGGCAGCGGTTTATCCTCGAGTTATCGTTGAGCAGGTATTAAAACATCATGCTGCAGCGGTAATTTTGACTCATAATCATCCGTCAGGTATTGCCGAGGCAAGTATCGCAGATAAACAAATAACGCAAAGGTTAATACAAGCGTTGCAACTAATTGATGTGCGAGTATTAGATCATATTATTGTTGCGGGGCATCAGTGTTATTCTTTTGCTGAGCATGGCGAACTTATTTAATGTGTAGCTAGTTAGATAAATGTGCGATAACTCAGCTTATATTTCAAACAAACGTCTTATTCTTGCAAAGTTATTCTCATTTAAAATTGCTTGATAAATTAATCTGATTAGCATAATAAGTATAAAAACAGGTAGATAGGTTGATAAAAATCTTAAAGGCAATTACTGTTAATAGGATAAGATTAATAGTACTCAAGTAATAATTAAGAAAATAAGGATTATCTGATGACAGAAAGTAGTAGTGATGGGGCAGAGCGTCGCCAATCATTTCGTTTAGATATGGAAAAAGAGTTAGTTGATATTGTTTGGTTAGATGAGCAAGGACAAGAGCGCACTAAAAAAATTGCTTGTCTTGATTTTTCCCGTGGAGGCTTAAAGCTTGATTGTGATCAGGCTTTAGCGTTGCAAACACCGGTAACCATAGTATTTAAATCGGCTCATACACATAATCAAAAACTTTATGGCAAGGTTTTACGCTGTATTAAACAAAAAAATGGTTGGTATGACATAGCCTTGATATTGGATAGTAATGGCTAATGTTACCAGCCATGCAGTGTGTACGCATAGTTTATTGAAATTGAACTACACTTAATTTTTATAAGCAGTAATTTAAATTGTAGCTACGGCTCAGCAAAACGTTAATTTGATAGTGGTAAAGGATAAAAGGATATGATGATATTAGTGGGTGGTGAAAAAGGCGGTAGTGGCAAAAGTTGTTTGGCACAAAACCTCGCTGTATATTTCGCCCGAAATAAAAAAGCAATAGTATTGATGGTCGATTGCGATCCTCAACGCACAACGTCAGATTGGATTCAAGCTCGTAACAATGACCCATCACTACCAGCGATAAATTGTATTCAACTGTATGGTAAAATTCGTAATGATTTATTAAGCCTAGTGCAGCATTATGACTATGTTATTGTTGATTGTGGTGGACAAGACAATCTTGCTTTACGTGCGGCTATGTCTGTGGCGGATCACGTTATTATTCCGTTAAGACCAAAACGTCGTGATTTAAAAACAGTGCCACATATGGAAGATATGCTGAGTACTTGTAAAATGGTTAATCCGAAACTGAACGCTTCTTTTGTTATTACGCAGTGCCCTTCTTTACCTAATCAGGCAGGAAGAATACTTGAAGCAAAAGAAGTGTGTACGTCTTATGGCATTAATGTTTTAGATGCAGTGACCTTTAATCGTAATGTTTATGACGATAGTGAAGAGCAAGGCTCTTCAGTAATCGAAATAGAGCCTGAAGGTAAAGCTGCAAAAGAAATGATTGCTATTGCGGAAGAATTAATGGCAATGGAACCGGATAATTCGCATGAGTTTAACTGATTTAAAGAAAAACACGGATGGAAAAAAAGATAAAAAGGTATTTACCATTGACGAGTTCATCGCCGATGCAGAGAATTACGCAAAAGGTAAACCTAAAATTGTTAGTGAGTCTAGCCATGAGGAGTCTGCTCATAAGTTAAATTTACAGCAGGCTATTAATGAAGCCAAACGTTATGTTGAAATGACTGAAATTGAGCATAAAGAGGCGAATAAAAGTAAAAATGATAAACCCTTTCGCCGTGCTACATTTACTTTAAGTGAAGATGCTATTGATCAATTGCAACATTTATCTCAAGGTACAGATTTGGCTAAATCTCATATTTTACGTATTCTCATTGATGAACTATGCAATAAAGAACAAAATGAGCGTTTGAAAAATCTATTACAATCAAAAATAGGTTAATTTAATAACAACTTTGTTAATTTTTTATTTTTGAAACAAGCAAAATCTACTCTATAGGTTAGTTGGAAAGAGCATTTCTACTAGCGCTAACCCTATAACTCTTTGAATCTATACTTAAAAAGCTGTATTTATACTATTTAGTTAATAAAGCTAGTATTAAGTTTTTAGTTTCTCTATAATATGCCACCTTTTTCAGGATCCCGAGACGACGGTCTTGGGGAAATATAGCTCGAGCTGAAATTAATATTGGAGTACTCACATGTCTAAAGTTTGCCAAGTAACAGGCAAAGTGCCAATGGTTGGAAACAACCGTTCTCACGCAAGAAACGCGACTCGTCGTCGTTTTTTACCAAACCTTCAATCTCACCGTTTTTGGGTTGAGAGCGAAAATCGTTTCGTTAAATTACGTTTAACTCCGAAAGGAATGCGTATTATCGATAAAAAAGGTATTGATGNNGTACAGGTCATTTTTATACTACAGATAAGAATAAAAAGACCATGCCTGAAAAAATGGAAATCAAGAAATTTGATCCTAAAGCACGTAAACACGTAATGTATAAAGAAGCTAAAATTAAGTAATTAATTTTTACTTCATACAAACAAAAAACCCAGTTTTACTGGGTTTTTTTATGTCTGGACGACGGTGTTAAGCAGGTACATGGATGTGTAATAGTTATTATGCGTGTTATTATCTTCTTATAATATATCAGTCTGATTTAGGCGTAATTACACTCATAGGACATATATGAAGCTCTCTCGTTCAGCTTGGAATAACGTTATTATTTTTTCGGTGATAATTTTTATCCTATTGATTAATGTTACTAATAAAAAATTACTTAATGAGGATGAAAACTCCACAAGTGCTGAAAAACTTATCTTACCCAAGCACAGTGTGGTTCTAAGCTTATTAATACAACCCTCTGATAATACAATGTTATTGTTCGAGCGCCTTGGCCGCCGTTGGCAAATGACGGCGAAAGGCATAGTGCTTGATTTTAGCCAGCAGCAAATTCAACAAATGATATTGTCTTGGCAGCAAGGTATTGGTTTAGTGCAGGCAAGTAATATAACGGTTGAAGGAATAGCGGGTACAGAGGTAACTATTGCACTGGCTGATATTAAAGATGAGCAGCGTTTTATTGTCTATGCACTTAGCGACCAGCTGTTAATATATAATCAACAAAAGCAATTATGGTTAGCTTTACCCGCAGCGGTGGCTAATCAGCTCTTACCGAATTAAACCATTCGGATTAAAGGATAAGAAAAATAACAACATGCCTGAATTACCTGAAGTAGAAGTATGCCGTTTAGGTATTAGCCCTCATATAGTTGAACAGACTGTTAGCCAAGTCATCGTGCGTAATGCGAGTTTGCGTTGGCCCATTCCTACTGAAGTTAGCACCATTGTTGGTCAGCCAGTACTGGGGGTCGATCGCCGTGCTAAATATCTACTGATACGTTTTGGCACGGGCACGCTTTTATTGCACCTAGGTATGTCAGGTACAATTCGAGTTATCGAACAAACAGTACCTGTAGCTAAACATGACCATTTTGAGTTAGTGTTCGAAAATGGCAAAATATTACGGTTAAATGATCCTCGTCGTTTTGGCGCTGTATTATGGCTTGAGCAAAATCAGGATGAACTCGGTCTTCTCAGTAAGCTGGGTCCGGAGCCTTTAAGTGATGATTTTAATGAAGGGTATTTATTTACTAAAGCGAAAAATAAAAAAGTACCGATTAAAACCTTTTTAATGAATAATCATATTCTTGTTGGTGTCGGTAATATTTATGCCAATGAAGCTTTATTTCAAGCAGGTATTTTACCCACAACGAAAGCGGGTGATATTAATGAGCAGCGCTTAAATAAGCTCACCGGTATTATTAAAACGGTATTGGCTGCTGCTATTAAGCAAGGTGGAACGACACTAAAAGATTTTACTCAAGCTGATGGTCGTCCCGGTTATTTTGCTCAGTCGTTATTAGTTTATGGTAGAGCAGGACAAGCTTGTGTGACTTGCAAAGAAACATTATTAGAAGTTAGGCAGTCAAATCGTAGCTCAGTATATTGCCCTAATTGTCAGCAAGATTAGCACTTATCAATAGCCAGTAACGTACTGATACTATTCCACTCTGATAGGGCATAGATTAGATAGGTACTTTTTATCTAAATTATAATAAATAATAGTCACTACTT
>JAWSUX010000111.1:0-12936 GCA_033852215.1 Colwellia sp.
TGCTCTATCGCAGCATTTTTCTTTACATCACTTGCCTTTGGCATAGAATAATTTCCTTAATTTTTATGTAGGTATAATTAATACCAATTGAATAGAATAGGCGAACTAAAAATATTGCCAGAAAAATAACACGAACTAACAAAGATGAACACCATTTAACGCCTGTAATACGCAATAGGTGAGATAAAACACGAAATAAAAGAAACATTATCCGTTTGTTTTTAACATAACTAGCGGCATAAAAAAGTCTGATTTAGAGGTTTATATCAGACTTTTAATACTGAAGTTTACTAGGTTCGGAATTTTTCAACTGACTGATTGAAACTAGTTGCAAGCTCAGTCATTTTTAAAGAGGTTTCTCGCGTCTCCATGCTGCCCTGACAGACGGCATCGCCTACCGTTTTAAACTGATCAACCCAATTACGCATAGTCACCACTTGACTATGTGAGTTTTCTGCTTGTTGGGCTGCCTCTGAACTTTCATTACTTAACGCTAAAATAGTATTTTGAATTAATGATAAAGAGTCCACTGTTTTTTCCGATAACTCAACCGCTTCGTCAGCATGTGTTTGGTTTTTTTCCATTGATGTAACAACTTGTGATATTGAAGAAACAATAGCAGCAAGCATAGTATTAATTTCTATTGTTGACTGATGTGTACGTGTTGCAAGCGTTCTTACTTCATCTGCTACCACAGCAAAACCACGGCCAGACTCTCCCGCTCTAGCCGCTTCTATCGCAGCATTTAACGCTAATAGATTGGTCTGATCTGCAATTTGCGCAATAGTACCAACAACAGTTGAAACTTGATCACCCGATTTCCGTAATTCTAGAAGCATTTCAGCAGAGCTTTCAATATCACGCGCTAAGGTAGCAATACCTGTTGACGTTTTAGACACTTGTTCTGCACCTTCCCTTACCTCTTCTGCACCTTGTTTGGCTTTTTCTGATGCACTATTAGACTGGTGAAAACCCTGCTCTATTTGTTGCTCTAACTGCAACATTTCATCAAGTAATGAATCAATCTTTCCGTTTAATAAATTTACTTGCTCATCAGCTGTTTGAGATGAATGTCCTAATGCATTAACAAGCGAATTAATATTGTTAGCAATATTCCTTACATCGTTAATGCCATCTTTAAATGTAAGAAGTAACCGGTTAACACTCTGCGCCGCAACGCCTATTTCATCAGTAGACTTCTCAGGCACAATAACCGTTAAATCATAGTTTTGTGCTGCTGTATCAAGTTCAGTGGCTAACTCCTGAATGGGCTGTGCAATTTTTTTATGGGAAAGCGCATATGCGATTAAAGCAACAATAAAAATACTAACGAGCAAGGCAACGACAAACAACTGAATATCACTAATCTCCGCTCTGATAACCTGTGAGCTAAGGTTTGCTTCTTGGCTAACATGTTCTTTTATTTTTATTAAATTGGCAGACATATCTTTACTTTGCGTATCGATTTCAACCAATATTTCTCGCGCTGCATCCCAGTCTACATCATCAGCAGCCATCACTTGTTGTAACCGGTCCATGATAGTAAAGAGTACATTACTCTGTGATGTCACACGTTGATAATTCGACGATGAAGTTATGTTGCCATTACTAAAACGTTGTTTGAGTAATTGTTCATTTTTTTTAAGAACCTTATCAAAATCATCAACGTCAATCATCGTGCCGTAAAGACCATAAGCAGCAATTTGTACTGTGTCTAAAGACTGCTGTATTGCTTGAATATCAGCTAATTGCGGTAACGTTTTCCCTATAAACTCATCAGTACGCTGATTCACGACAGAAGCCGCACTAAAAAGAGTAACTGAAGCAATAATGGCAACCAATAAAACTAATAAATAGCCCATCAATACTTTTTTACTGATTGAGTTCATTGTGTTTCCTTTTAATAAATACAAGAGGGTAAGGGTAAGAATATAAATATAGGTAAAACATCACTTTAGAATATGAGTGACATTCAATAAATTATCAAGAATTGTTATAAATAAATACACTTGATATAAACATTGGGTAAGTTACTTCGTTGCCAAAATAAAATCTCCTACCAAAAGCAGGGGAATCAAATTAACTATTTAACTATTTAACTATTTAACTATTTAACTAAGCGTGTGAGTAAAATTTACCATTCGCTTGGTCTACCGATAAAGTACCCTTGAAAATAATCAACCAACAATGCCGTCAATTGCGTCTGTTGCTCAACATTTTCAACCAATTCAGCAATAACCTTTATATGTAAGCTGTGCGCTACATTAACGAGTGACTGGACAAAAAGTTGATTTTCTTCAGATGTAACAATACCTTGACTATAGCTACCATCAATTTTAACAAATTCAGGTTTAATTCTCATCAAATGAGCAAATGACGAAGTACTCGCGCCAAAGTGTTCTAACGTTATTTTACAACCCAAATCTTTTAACTCTTGGCTTAAAGAGCAAACACTATTTGCATGTTTTATCAGGCTTTGCTCACTTATTTCAAAGGTCAAAAATTCACACAAATCTTTTTCTATCAACAACTTGTTAATTAACCACTGACAGAACTTTTGCTCACCGAGTGAACTAGGGCTTAAGTTTATCGCAACAGGTAACCGTAGTTCTTTCACTTTAGCCAACGCTTGGCTGATCACTAATTCATCAAAACGTTGCGCTAAATTGAGTCGTTGGGCAACAGCCATCAATTGCCCCATAGGAATAACAACTAGCTCTGTTGTATGGGTAAAACGAGCATACAACTCTTGATATATATTTTCTCCATTAGCATTTTGAATAGACTGTGCAACAAACGCGACCTGTCCATTAGTGAGCTGTTGTTCTAACTCTATTTTCCATAAACTATTCCCTTGCTGCAAAGCCATATTAGAAGAAAATTGCCATCCCTTTTTAGCTGATAGCGCTGCAACGAGTGCATTATCTGCTTGCGTTAATATATCAGTTAACGTATTAGCACTTGAAAAATCAGTTATACCAAGATGAGCAAAACTATTTAATTGACCAAGACCATCTGTTTCGTTATCCCATTGATACGCTGCTTGATTAAATCTTGTCATTAATTCACTAGCAATATGGTTACAGCTTTCTTTATCTAAATCAGGAAAAATGATAGCAAATTCCCCGCCACCTAAACGGTAGACATTGATATTTAACGCATTGGCATATTTAAGCACCCTATGCATTATTGCTACCGCACTTTTAACGTATTCATCACCAGCAGTGTACCCCGATTCTTTGTTAATGCGATCTAAACTGGATAAACGAATAATAATTAAAAATCCAGCAACCCCTAACTCTTGTTGAGTAAGTAAAGATTCAAACTGATTGTTAAAGGCGCGTCTATTAGACAATGATGTTAATTCATCAACATAAGCTGCATGTTTATATTTTTCAGTTTGTTGAGTTAATTCACTAAATAAGTTTTGCAAAATATGGGACATGCGATTCATTGCATTAATAAATAAGTTCAACTCAATGCCTTTAGGGACATCACTTACCTGAATAAAATTGCCTTCGCATATTTCATCTGCTTGTTTCGCTGCTTTTTTAATCGAACCTGTAATATTTTTAACTACAGAAGATACCAAGGTGCCTGCCAATAAGAACAGTACCACGATCATCCCAGTAATTTTCATTGCTCCTTTCCAGAGCTGTTTATAACCTAAGCTTGGGTCGCTAATGATATCTAGCGTATTTGATTTCAACCGTTCATCATTAATTTTTATTGAGGTTAATGGCGGGGACAAGGGAAATAAACGAATAAACCAGGTAGGAATATATTCAAAGGTCACTGGGTTATATTTTTCTATTAGCACGTTTCCTTGGCTACTTTTCAAGGTGATTTTTTGATAATTACCACTATCAAAAATAGCATTAATCATACCCTCAACCACTATAAGGTTTTCTGAATGACCAATAAAAGGTTTAATAGACGAAGCAAGTGATGTTCCAGTGTCTTGCGCCTGTGACGCTAACTGGCTATTGATATAATCGCGAGTATTGTCAATATTAATCCATAACGAACCAAAAAAAACTAGCGTTAACATCAGTGTTAACCCTAAATACAGTTGTTTTGATAAGCTCATCTTATTCTCTACTTTTAATTAAATTCAAACTAATACTTTAAACCGAGGATTATCAGGCTAGTTAATATTATCGTATTATTAACCATCTGCATTTATTTTCTAATACATCAAAACATAAAACGTCAACAACTTTACTCATCCTGCTACACAAACCAATAATGACATTATAGAAGAGGTTTATGATTTAGTTAGGGAAAAGCAAAAATCATTACTCAATTTAAAGAGATAAGATAAAATCAAAGCAACATACCGTTGAAAAACTAACCTTACCCAGCAGATTGAATTAAATCCAGTCAGAAAAAATATTTTAATTTGATTGTATTAATTCAAGACATATTACCATTTTTACCTAATAAAACAATACGTTTAACCAATATACGAAGTGTAGCAGTAAAAATAAAAAAGCCACTCATTGAGTGGCTTATGTTATTAAAACCTCGAAGAATATAAATAAAGAACAAAACCTAACCAACTAATTATTAATAAGCCCCACGACAGTTTATTATAACCTTGAGCATTGTTAACCTTAGCAAGTTGAGAAGTAGCGTCAACCGCCTGTTCAGGTCGTACTTTAAATTGTTGTTTTCGCTGTTTATCTCGCTCACGTGATTTTTTATTTTGCTGTTTTTTATACTCAGCAATCCCCTTTTCAATGCCTTGAGCAATCAATTTAGTCTGCTCTTTGCTTTGGCCTTTTTTTTGTGTAGCTTTAGCAACCTTTAGCGCTTGCTCTTGTATTTCTTTTGAGGGTTTATTATTCATCATTATCGTATCAAATTATCGAATTAATTAACTAAATCACGTTATCGCTGAAACTTAATTTTCAAACCTTTTAGAAAAACCGACAAAACATCATCACTACAGTCTCGGTAATGTTTATTATTCACATTTCTGAAAAACGCACTTAACTCGTATTTTCCTAAACTTAATTCAGCCAACTCAAGAATTTCAATAACATCATCGGCTTTTAATGCTAAGGCTATTTTCACTTTATTAAAAATAATATTATTGCTTAACAGCTCTTCAGCTTCACGCTCTGGGCCATCTTTTTTGCCACGTTTTTCAATGATAAGACCATTTAAAAAACTCGCTAATTCAACATCAAGCAATGCCTTATAAGCACTATCATTTTTTTCTTTATATAATTCTGCTAATTGCTCAGCGCTCATTTGACACTGCCCTAACTGAAAAACATTCAGTATTTGTTCGTCAGTGAAATTGAAAATAGTGCTCAAACGGCGAAGAATATCATTATTTATCATTAAATTGCCTAAAGGTGTAAGTGGCTTGAATTGCGACTTTTAAAATTACCTACAGTATAACTGACTAACAGCAATTATCGCACCTATATATCCTAAGCGATAACTGACAGAGCATTTACTTTTATCTTCTAGCGTTATGACTGTATTAACTTATTTTAGCTTATGCTTAAGTACGTTTATTTTTAGGTACGAAGTTCAAAATAGAAATTGGCACCACTTTTTTAACTGGAAACTCGGTAAACTCTTTACGCTCAATAATATGCCCTAAACGGCTTTCAATCGCACAAAGGTTTCTAAAATTATCTTTTGCAACAAACGAAATGGCTTCACCCGACGCGCCTGCCCGACCTGTACGGCCAATACGATGGATATAATCATCCACTTGATCTGGCAAATCATAATTCACCACACGTATTAGCTCGCCGATATCAATACCACGAGCAGCAATGCCTGTAGCGACAAGAAATTTAATTTTACCTAATTTAAAGTCATTAAGTATTTGTTCTCGTACTTGCTGTGTTCTGCCGCCATGAATACTCTCTGCTGCAATACCACGTTTTTCTAATTGGCTAACCAGCTTAGCGGCACCATGTTTGGTTTCAATAAATATAAGCGCTTGCTGCCATGCTTGTTCTTTAATGAGGTAACTGAGTAATGCTGATTTATTACCTTTATCTACAGTAATCAACCACTGAGAAATTTTTGGTTTAGAGTTTTTATCATTGCTGATACGTATTTCTTTTGCATTATTAATCGTTCTTTTTGCTAAAGCACTCACATCATCAGAAATAGTTGCAGAGAAAAGTAAATTTTGACGTTGTTCAGGCAGGCGTTCAATAATTTTATTAATGTCATCAATAAAGCCCATATCAAGCATTCTGTCAGCTTCGTCCAATACCAAGAACTCAAGTTCATCAAAATGTAATGCCCGTTGATGCGCCATATCAAGTAATCTTCCAGGCGTCGCAACAATGACATCAATGCCCCATATTAAACGCTGTATTTGTGGCTTAGCATCAATACCACCATACATTGCCATTGAACTAATATTAAGTTGCTTGCTGTATTGGCTAACACTCGCTTCAACTTGCACAGCTAACTCGCGTGTAGGCACTAAAATAAGTGCACGAATACGTTTACCACGCAACTTATGCTCATTATGTTTGCTACTGAGTTTTTCTAAGATGGGTAAGACAAAACTTGCTGTTTTACCTGTGCCCGTTTGCGCGCCTGCAACAATATCTCTACCTGACAAAACAACAGGAATCGCCTGCTTTTGAATAGCCGTAGGTTTTTTATAACCTAAATCAGCAAGAGTATTTACAATGGGATCAGATAATCCGAGAGTTGAAAATGACATAGATGTCTCATCGGTAAAATAATGACGCGGATTATAACAGTAAAGCTTACAACGTGGATAGCAACGCTAATAATTAGGTTTAAGCTAATTGCCTTAACTAATTGCCTAAGCTAAGTACTAACATTACAATGTGTTTATGTATGGGTATTATCGATAATTTGTGGGCAGTTTAATACTATGGAAAATTCAACAGTATCATCAGGTAATGTTTATGTAATGACACATTCTTTTTTTTCAGATGTGGTCAAAATAGGCTGCACCCCCACTGATCCAGAAGAATACACTAAATCACTGTCAGCTAAGTCGCCAGGCACTTATACCTTGGTTTTTTCACTAAAATGCAATAATCCTTGCCAAGTGAAAAAGCAAATAAAGCAGTACTTGAACGCACAAGAATATACCAGTGAATTTTACCAAGTACCTGCAGAAGTCGCTGAAAAGTTACTCAAAAGAGAAACCATGATAATTCCTTCATTAAGCACTTAATCGTAATATAAGTTTTTAGCTGCAACGTCATTGTCTTCATCACTCATGGTATATTGTCTATGCCTTAAGCTTATCCTTAAACTATTTTAATGACTCTATCTCAGCCAGCGCTTGCGTAAAACCACTTAACTCCATCTCTAAATATTCCTCATCTTCTCCTACTTGCCAGTTAATGCCAACAATCACGTTATCTTCATTTAAGTCTTCAAGCCAAAACTCAAACCAATCCGCTAAGCTTATTTTACTCGGTGTATAATCAAGCCACTCATCAATGCAATGTTGCTGCGCTAATTCAGCACTCGACCACAATGGCATAACATCAGTATTATCAAAGTTAGGCGAGTCAAGTACAACCCAGTCTTCACTGGCTTTATCTTGTAAGGCCCATAAAAATTGTGTTGGTTTAATGTCAGCCAAAAAATTAGCTAATAATGGTGATGTACTGCTGTTATCGATCATAATATATTCACTTTCTTTTATTGATATAAATTGGTATTAATTTGGCTACACGCATTAATACTAGGAATAGCACTAATCATACCTTTGAGCGCGATAGCACTACAACCTAAACAATAAAATTTCATCAGATATAGATAATATAGCTAAGATATTTGATATAACGGTAAAGGACGAGGTTTGGTTACCAACGAAGGAACATCAAACGAACGTGATATCGACGTTTGATTCTTATAACGATCAAACTGCACTTGTTTAACACCTAATTGCTGAAAGTAAGCTTTAAAGGCATTAAAATCTTCTCGTTCGAGCTCTAATGATGCGTCGGTCATCAAGCCATCAACATAAACATTATCACCGTTGAAGTTAATATTGGCGATAGCTGAATAAGGCTGTCCATATTCTTCAACACGGATCGCGCGCACCATTTTCACCTCAAAAATCCAATCATTTATTTTAATACAACGAGATGTTAATTCGGGGATAGCTTCAGACATTTAGGTTACCTTTTAAAAAACTGACAATGATTAGCTAATGCGGTCATCAGCTTGCTCTGGCTAAAGCATAAAACACACCAAGTTCATAACAGGCTGTTCTAATAGAACTTAACTAAAAAGCTAGCACAAACACTGTTTCCATTTAACAACAGTATTTGTTTTTTTATATAATCTACAACACCGCTCAAATCAAAAACTTTAAAAAATCACAAAATAAACAATTAATTACACAGTCATTTAAAAATAAAAACACCTGTCGCCAATCAACAACAAAAAAACTTTAAAAAATAGTACAACCAAACTATTGCACCAATAGTACAGTTGAACTATTATAAAAAAGTACAATTGCACTATTTAATTAAAAGGATAATTTATAATGAAATTTAGCTACTTTAATAATAGCGATGAAAAATTTAGTTTTAGCGCTATTGGACGAAGCATAACCGCGTTAATTAGTATTATTGCGCCTAAATTCAGTTCAATGTTAGGCAAAAATATACTGTTAAAGCCCTATGCTAAACGAAAGTACAACTTTGATTTAATTACGCCAGAAAAAGAGTTAAACCTTTTAACATCAATGGGCATAGCGCACATTAACTTATTTGGCTCAGGCAATAAGGTTATTATTGTTAGTCACGGCTGGGGAGATTCCAGTAAAAGCTTTCAAGACATGATTATTTCATTAACGCAGCAAGGTTATCTTGTTGCTGCCATTGATCACATAGGGCATGGTAAATCAGCTGGAAATAAATCTCATTTACTCAGTTTCATTGAAACACTTGAGTTACTTATCGAACAGTTTAACGAAGAGCGTATTACGGTTGAAGCCATTATTGGCCATTCAATGAGAGCCATTGCCACACTAAACTTACCCAATTATTTACTTGAAAATAAAAAAATAATATTAATTTCTTCACCAATAAAATTCTTTGAATTAATGTTTGAAAAAGTTGAACAAGCAGGCATTTCAAAAAAACTATTAACCCTCGTACTAAAAGATATCAGCCATAAACAGGGTAAAACATGGCAGCAATTAACCACAGAAAACAATCGTGATAAGTTAGCTTTAGATTTAACCTTTATCCATGATCGCCAAGACAAATACGCACCTTTTGACGATGTACTTAGTTTTTTACAACAAGAAAAAACAACATTAATTGAAACAGAAGGACTTGGTCACCGAAAGATTTTAGGCGATACTAACGTTATTAATAAAATTGCACAGGTTCTAACAGCTTAATGAACAAAGGCGAACGCACCCGTTTAGAAATACTTAGACAAAGTATAATATATAGCAGCCAGTATGGTCTTGCCGATATAACGATAGGCACTGTTTCTAAGTTATGTAACCTATCAAGAACCGGGGTGATTTCACACTTTGAAAATAAAGAAGATATGCAAATAGCCATTTTAGAATACGGTGAGACATTATTTAAAGAGCGCGTGATAAAAACAGCATGGCGAGAAGATCCACTAGAGCACGTGATTGCACTATTAGAAAGCTGGGCTGATTGGACTAGCGAAATGTTTAAAGAACATCAAGTTAGTTGTCCTTTTATTAAAGCCGTCGTTGAATTTCAAAATAGACCACCCTCAAAAGTCAGAGCCTTTACTATAAACCAGCAAAACCGTTTAATGAGCTACCTTGCTCATAGAATTCAGCGCTGTGTTGAACAAAATAAGCTAACGGCAAAAATAGCTAGTGATGCCATTGCCTACGAGCTTTATAGTTTATATTTAGGCCATGCTATTACACAACATACAGCGCCAATTAATGATTCAGGATTTTTGTTTAAGCAAAGTGTTGCTAGGTTATTAAAACAATATCAAATAGTTGAGACTAATACTTAAACTTACTATTTTCACCAAAATAAGCAGCTAACATAAACGAAAAAAAGTTAAGGTGTTATTCACAGCCTTAACTTTTTTATTATATTTACTTAACTTACTTAACTTACTTAGCTTAGCTTACTTTGCTTTAATCAAGTTTACAGCGTTAAAGCTTACTTCATTAAAGCAACGTTACTGTCTACGCTCTTTTTTGAGCCTGCATTTGGCTGTCAAGGTACTCGTCTAACGATCCTTGAAAATCAACCAACTTTTTATCTTTAATATCAATAATACGTGTAGCCAAGCTTGAAACAAACTCGCGGTCATGGCTAACAAAAATTAATGTACCTTCAAAATCTTTCAAGGCATTATTTAAGGCATCAATCGCTTCTATATCCATATGGTTAGTTGGCTCATCCATAATCAATACATTGATATCTGCCATCATCAACTTACCAAATAACAAACGGTTCTTTTCACCACCTGAACAGTTGCGTGCTTTTTTATTGGCATCATCGTCGGTAAATAACATGCGTCCTAACATACCACGCACGCTTAAATCGTTGTGACATGGTCTACGCCATTGTGACATCCAATCCATTAGCGTTAAGTCGTTATCAAAAAATGAGCCGCTATCTTGTGGACAATAACCCACAGAGGCATTTTCAGACCACTTAACAACACCTTCGTTGTGTTCTAACTCGCCCATTAAACAACGTAACAAGGTGGTTTTACCAACACCGTTTTCACCGATAATCGCGAGTTTCGCACCCGCTTCTAACAATAAGTCACCTTGAGAAAATAACGTGCCCTCTTCAAAACCATGAGTTAGGTTTTCAAGCTCTAATGCTTGACGGTGCATTTTTTTACCCGGCGCGAAAGCAATTTTAGGGGTAATACGACTTGATGATTTCACATCATCGAGTTTAATTTTATCCATTTTTTTAGCACGAGAACTCGCTTGTTTCGCTTTTGACGCATTGGCACCAAAACGGTTAACAAAGTCTTGTAACTCAGCAATTTCAGCAACTTTTTTATCATTGCCTGCTAATAACTGTTCACGTAATAAACCAGACTGCGCCAAGAAAAACTCATAGTTACCTGGATAAATACGTAATTCACCGTAGTCAATATCGGCCATATGTGTACAAACAGAGTTAAGGAAATGTCTATCATGCGAAATGATGATCATGGTGCATTTACGTTTGTTCAGCTCACCTTCTAGCCAACTGATGGTATGAATATCCAAGTTGTTGGTCGGCTCATCAAGCAATAAAATATCAGGGTTAGCAAACAAAGCTTGTGCAAGTAACACACGTAATTTCCAACCGGGCGCAACCTGTTGCATTGAACCGTAATGAAAAGACTCTTCAATGCCCGCTTCTAATAATATTTCGCCAGCGCGACTTTCTGCGGTATAACCGTCCATCTCAGCAAATTCACTTTCTAATTCACCGGCACGCATACCATCGGCTTCACTCATTTCAGCTTGGGCGTAAATAGCATCACGTTCTTGTTTTACTTTCCATAATGGCATGTCACCCATTATTACCGTATCAATAACATTGAACTCTTCAAAAGCGAACTGATCTTGACCCAAGGTACTTACTTTGTTGCCGGTACTTACCGAGACATTGCCAGAGCTTGGTACTAAGTCACCACTGAGTATTTTCATAAAGGTAGACTTGCCACAGCCATTTGCGCCGATCAAACCGTAACGGTGACCGTTGCCAAATTTAGCCGAAATGTTTTCAAATAACGGCTCTGCGCCAAATTGCATGGTAATGTTCGATGTAGTGATCAAAAGATATTCCTAAGTTTTGCTAGCGATATTGAGTGAATAACGCTGAAACTCACGCTAAAAGTAACAAAACACTCAAAATTAAGGTGGCGTATTATATAGTAAAAGTGACGTAAACAAAATCTAATCTTTGTTATAAAGTGATGTTTTTTTCACCGATGGCATTTTAATTAGCCTAAGGCTGAGACCTAGTCAATATAAAAGGCTAACTATTAACTCGACCAAACCAAATCTAACTAAACCTAACTAAACCTAACTAAACCTAACCCCTTAATAAATACAGTTATTTTTCAATTGAAATTTTTAAGATGTAATTAAGCGCCAATAACCGATAGAATGGCATTATATGCTGGTTTTAGCATGCGTGGTTTAACGCGTAAATTGTTGTACAGGAAAGGTCATGGTTTTAGCAGAAAATAATATTGCCCCCAAGCTAGCAAGTGTTAATCACTTGCTGAAAAAGCTACTGCGCTATGGTTTGGTGTTATGGCTTATTGGCGCTGCTGTTATTGCCAGTAGTAAAACGTCTTTTGCTGTTGATTGGACACCCTGTGAAGCACCTTGTTTTGATCAATATACCAATGTTAAAACCCCTTCACCGGCAAGTGGTAGCTCCCACCCAACAGGTAATACTGTAGAGTTTACCATTAATGTAGTGAGAGAAGGCACATATACCTTCATATCTTGGTTACCGTTTAATACTGTGGTATCTCTCAGTGGTAGTGGTACTGGTTGGTCAACCTCTACCATTGCTCCAGTTGGATCTTATTGTATCTGGAAGATTGATTTGATGGGTTCTGAAGCTGCTTGCTCCAATCCAAAATCAACAGCTGTTGATATCATAATAGATGTGACTATTGGTACTGGCACCAAGCGAGTTCAGGTTGAACTCGATAACACTGAAGGCGGGATTTCACCAATATTTTACTTCGATGTATCATCTTCTAGTAGCGTTCGTGTTACCGGTCTAACCGATATGCCTAATACTTGGGATGGCTCAGGTGACGAAGAGAATAACGATGATATCTGTGTTTATAGCAGTGAGACAAACTATGATGTATTGGTTAGTGGCCCCGTTGATGGCGGAAGTTATGTGCTTGAAAGCGGCGGTAATAAAATTCCTGTTACCCTTTACTGGAATGATACTACTGGCG
>JAWSUX010000569.1:0-1265 GCA_033852215.1 Colwellia sp.
TGTAGTGGTCAAGTAATATTGGTCACAGTTTTGTAGCTTAACCTGTATCTTTTCTCTGATTCATTTGGGCTTATTCCAGTGTTGTACGTATGTGGCCTCGTCTGGTTGTAATAATCCATGATGTAATGAATGATCGCTTGTTTCGCTTCATTAAAATTCTTATATCCTGTCGTTGGTACCCATTCAGTTTTTAAACTTCTAAAAAATCGCTCCATCGGCGCATTATCCCAACAATTTCCACGGCGACTCATACTCTGTGTTATTTGATATCGCCACAGTCGCTGCCTAAATTTTCTACTCGTATAATGCGTGCCTTGATCCGAATGAAATATAACGCCTTTTGGTTGTCCTCTACTTTCATAGGCCATCATTAACGCTTGCATTGTTAACTCACTGTCAGGTGAGTTTGATATTGCCCAGCCAATAACTTTTCTAGAAAACAAATCCAGAACAACAGCAAGATAAGACCAACGTGCTCCCGTCCAAATATAGGTGACATCACCACACCAATACGTATCAGGTTCAACAACCGAAAATTGCCGTTTTAATATATTAGGGATAGCTACATGTTCTTTTTTCGCTTTTTTATAATTATGTTTAGGTAATTGACAGCTGACTAAATTCAGCTCTCTCATTAAACTCGTTGCTCGGTAACGACTTAGCGGATATCCTTCATTCGTTAACATATCCGCGATACTTCTCGCACCAGCGGAGCCGCCACTTAACGTATGAAATCGCTTAACCTCAGCTCTTAACTTAACCGCTGAGGTATTTAAGCACTTTTCCCTTTTGACCCAATATTTGTAACTACTACGATGTACTTCAAAAGCATCACATAGCTGACTAATAGGGTATTTATTTTTGTTGCTCTGATTGATTTTCTTAATTAATAAGAACTGTTCAGGGAGTCTGACATCAACAGAGCCGTAGCCTTTTTTAAAATATCTTTTTCTAACTCAATTTGTGCTATTCGTTTTTTAAGGGCGCGTATTTCAATTTGCTCAGCGGTCATAGGAGCTGCTTTAGGTTTGATCCCTCTACGCTCTTCTTTCAGCTGTTTAACCCACTTACTAATGGTTGAATAGCCAACTCCCATGGCTTTAGCTGCCTCTTCATGGGTACGGCCATTATCAACAACTAACTGAGCAGTTTCTAATCGAAATTCAGGACTATAATTGGGGCGTTTCTTCTTTGTCATTTGTATCACCTAACGTTTGATGAGATGCATAATAACACCTCTAAGTAGGTGGCCAAATTAACTATGC
>JAWSUX010000570.1:0-2392 GCA_033852215.1 Colwellia sp.
TTGAGCGTGAGGCTATAGTTACACGAAGACCTTGCGCTATAGCTTGTTTGGCTAACTCTAATCCGATACCTGAACTACCGCCAACGATAACGACATGATTTCCTTTCACGATAAACCTCTTGAGGTGTTATAACGCCTTAAAAAAAGCGGGGTATTTAACAAAAAATTAATATAACAATGCATTACGGCTCTTTTTCTGTGTTTGGTTGTTTTATTTGTAGCGTATGTGTAGCTACACTCAGTTTCTATTATATCCAAACGGTTTACGAGACAATAAGACTTCTTTCCAGTAACTTTCTCTCGAACGCACAACTTTGTCATCTGTTTTCATTGACTGGTATTCAAGAAGAGTTATTTTAAAGTTCCTCTTTGCATATTCATAACCTTGAGCTTGAATCAATTCAGTTAGTTCGTCGTTCCATCCATGACCTGTTCCAATATAACAACTCCAACGAGACCATATTCCATTCTCACCATAAGCCGAGCCAACATACTTTTTACCATTACTTTTATCAAAAATAACATATACGCCTTTTACATTTGATAAAGCACCTACCCAGTCAGGCTTTTGATTATGAAATATAGGTATTAAAGAACTAAAGTCATGGTTTATATTCTCGTAACCTGGAAATATCGCACCTGAATATTGCTCTTTCAGAATTTCTGATACAGTCATTTTACTTATATATTTTTCAAGATAAAAAGCCCTTCCACGAGAAGGTTTAGGTAAATGAACTTTCAAACGCCCAACAAAACATGAATACTCTGTAAGCTCCTCTATTTTATAGCTATGACTGTTAGGAATATTTACTCTTTCTATTACTTCATATATTCCACCAAATAACCAAATATTATTTTCGGGATAAAAATCTATTAATGAAAATATATACTTTCGAGTAAACTCATCTTTTGTACCTCTCCAGGTATTCCATTGGAACCACTTTTTTTTATCTTTTACATAAACATCAAGAGGCTGATGTTTATCGTTCCATCTTGCACAGTGAAATTTATATTGGCTAGAGTCGCCAATATTCAACAAAGATTTAACTGTAATTTTGGTCATAATTTCTCTTGAATGTATTAAGCCCTGTAAATAATATATGTATAGAGCTAAAACCAAATTTAAGCTCTGTACTGATCAACTAAATTCAGCCATAGCTAGTTAATCGCTTTTACATCTACAGCCACAACTTTATATTCTGGGCACTTTGTGTGTTTATCCGTCACATCACCGGTAACACGGTTGACCATCAGCTCAGGAAAGTGAAAAGTAGTGAACAATACACCTTTTTTCACATCAGCGCTGATCTGTACTTTTAATTCTATTTCACCCCGAGCAGAAAATAATTTCACCTGACTTTTATCTTTAATACCTTTAACAAGCGCATCTTGGGCATTTATCAACAAAACATCTTCACTGACAATGCTTTCATTGGCTGTTCGTCTCGTCATCGTACCCGCATTATAGTGTTCTAGATTACGACTAGTGGTTAAAATTAACGGGTATTTTTCTCCATTATCAAGTACCTCTGTACTTTCTTCAAATTCAAAGAAGTGAAACTTACCTAGGCCATTATGCTCAGGTCGTGAAAATTGTTTTTGATGTAATATCTGCGTATCAACACCATCTTTTGCTACTGGCCACTGTAAACCATTATCACCTAAGTTTTGCCAAGTTATACCAGCAAAAAAGGGCACTACTTGGGCTATTTCTTCCAACATAGACTCTGCTGTATAAGTGGCTTGCTTATGACCAAGTGCATTCATCATTTCTACAACAATTTGACCATCGGTTTTACAGCCCTTGGCTGGGGTTACCGCAGCATTAACTTTTTGTACCCGACGTTCACCATTAGTGAAAGTGCCACTTTTTTCTAAAAAGGAACTCCCAGGCAATACCACATCAGCCATTTTGGCAGTTTCAGATAAAAATATTTCTTGTACAACTAACAAGTCAAGATTACTCAAACTAGCAACCACATGTTGCTGATTTGGATCGGTTTGCACGACATCCTCCCCCATAATCCATAATGCTTTTAAGTCACCTGCGAGTGCCGCATTAAACATTTCAGGGATTTTGTAACCAACTTCGATCGGAAAAGCCTCTTCAGCACTAATATTATAGTGTTCACGGTAAGTATTAATTTGAATAGGATCATCAACAGCCAGATATCCTGCACCTTGATGTGGCTGACAGCCCATATCAGCTGCACCTTGCACATTATTTTGACCACGTAACGGGTTCATACCAACACCTTGACGGCCAATATTTCCCGTTAACATCACTAAATCAGCAATGCACATAATTGCTCGGCTCCCCTGACTATGCTCTGTAACACCAAGACCATGAAAGCTCATAGCATTGTTAGCTTTTGCATAGGCAATGGCAGCC
>JAWSUX010000571.1:0-1780 GCA_033852215.1 Colwellia sp.
GATATTGCCATGAATGCTGCCCGAACCTTCTTGCCCAAAACACCTGTCCCTTGTCATTGATTATTACTATGCCGACGTTGGCGCGATAGCCTTCGGCATCGATCACAGGAACTCCTGACAACTATTAAATACTTACATCAATTCAATCATATTAAAGACAAGTGAGCAAACAATTACTTCGATTTTTTAACAATTTACCCCTGAATGACATCATGCTTTAGTAAGTAGGTGTGTCATCCGTAAGCGACTTCTAAGCCAAAAGCTGCTGTCAATTCAATAACAGCAAATAATAACGACAAGTAAGCTAACGATTGCTTTGATTTTTTTAGCTATTCGTTTGATAATAATCTCAAGCTTAATAACTAAAATAGTCCAAGCCATTTTCTTTATGAACATACCTACCTCTGAACAAATATTATTAGAAAGAGCACAAAACTTAGCCGGCTTAACCCTAGGTGAAATAGCCCAACAAGCAGGTATTAGCATACCTAAAGATTTAAAACGTAATAAAGGCTGGATAGGTTTATTATTTGAACATGTACTTGGTGCTAGCGCTGGCTCAAGACCTGAACCCGACTTCCCTCACCTCGGAATAGAATTAAAATCACTGCCGATAAATGAACAAGCTAAACCACTTGAAACGACGTTTGTGAGTGTTGCGCCATTAAAGGGATTAACAGGTATAACTTGGCAAAATTGTTATGTTCGTAAAAAATTAGCTAAAGTACTTTGGGTTCCCGTAATCACCCCAAAAAACCTCCCGCTAGCGGAACGTATCGTTGGCAGCCCTTTTTTATGGTCTCCCAGCAGTGAAGAAGAAAACTTACTTGCACAAGACTGGCAAGAGCTCACCGATATGATTGTGTTAGGTGAAGTTGAGAATATTCACGGCAAGCACGGGCAAGTAATGCAATTAAGACCCAAAGCAGCCAATAGCAAAGCTAAAACGCAAGCCTTTGACAAACACGGCAAACCTTTTATGACCTTACCACGTGGTTTTTATTTAAAAATTAATTTTACCCAAGCACTATTACATCGATACTTGCGTATTGATTAACTCAGTGAAGTCAGCTCCGTTAGGTTAAATAATTAAAGTAATGACACGTTAATTTCTTGGCTAATCGTAATGGTTTTATTTGCCGGTAAAACTTGCCACTTACTGTTGGCCGCTTCTAAGCAAACATATTCGTCTTCACCACCCGCGTGAATATCAGCCATATTAGTCGCAAGCTCACTCCCCGGATTCCATAATACCCACTGCGAACAACCAGTGCTCTTTACTTCAATTATTCGATGCCACCCCTTATCAAGCATAACCACTGTGCTGCTTTGCTCTGTACTTGATTGTTCTGCGCCGTTTTGACTATTTTTGTTTGGAATGTGTGCATTTTGGATATGATATTCTCTATCAATAGGGCCGACACAACTCACGGAGTCTTTTTGGTAGCCTGTTTTAGCTGTTAATTTATCATCAAAATAACAACCAGTTAGTGCGTCAATAGTAATATTATTAGGGTTACTGACACAAAAATAATTATGCAAGGCACCTGAATACAGGGCATCTTTTGGGGATAAATTTGTCATTGCTAAACTTTGTTTGAATGTTTTTCCAAAGACTAATGTTTGTTGTAATTTAAAGGCGTTTGGCCATAAGGAGTGTTGATTTTTCCCTTGAAAAATAAGAATCACGGTAACTTCAGTTTCATCAGCCTCAATGCTAGGGCAAACGGGTTTAAATTCATCATTTAGTCGATAATACCCAGGGCGGGATTATGCTTTG
>JAWSUX010000572.1:0-1189 GCA_033852215.1 Colwellia sp.
TTGTTTTAGCGGACACACAAAATAGGTACATGAAATATCGTGTGCTTTTCGTAAATATAGGAAGTACACCTTGCAAACTCAACAACTTAAAACATTCATTATTGAAAAACTTGAAGATATGAAAGGCCGTGACATTATCGCACTTAACATAACCGATAAAGCAAGCTTCGCCGATTACATGATTATCTGCTCAGGCAACTCTAATCGACATGTTAAGTCTATTGCACAATCGGTAGCAATGGAATGTCGCGCTGAAGGCAAAGAGCCTCTTGGTATGGAAGGTAACGATGTTGGTGAATGGGCCTTAGTGGATTTAGGCGATATTATTGTACACGTGATGACCGACGAACAACGTGATAAATATAACCTAGAACAGCTTTGGGCAGAATAAATCACCTATTAAATACAATCGAATGTTCAAAGCTAATATATGAAATTAACACTATATGCCGTTGGTGTAAAAATGCCAGCATGGGTCACTCAAGGTTTTAATGAATATAGCCGTCGCTTCCCACGTGATTTAAGCTTTAATTTAGTTGAAATCCCTGCGGGTAAACGTGGTAAAAATGCTGATATTAGTAGAATACTTAACAAAGAAGGTGAACAATTACTCAATGCAATTCCTAAAGGTAATCGCATTGTTACCTTAGAGGTAACAGGACAACCTTGGGATACACCAAAACTTGCCAAACAGCTTAAGTCATGGCAACTTGATGGTCGAGATGTTGCTCTACTGGTTGGTGGCCCCGAGGGTTTATCTCCAGACTGTATTAAAGCATCCGAACAAAAGTGGTCTTTATCTGCACTGACACTGCCCCACCCTATGGTAAGAGTATTAATTGCCGAAAGTCTATATCGTGCATGGAGTGTAAATACTAACCATCCATATCATAGAGAATAAGCATAGAGATCCCGCTTTTGACCTTTTATCCCTTTTACCTAATTAGTAGTACAACTTAGTGGCAACGCGTCGCGTTATCATTCGTAACCATAGCGCCGAAGCAAACCTTTTTGCTCGACGTACTTTTATCGCTTTTGCTGGCGTAGTAGTGCTTTTACTTGTACTTTTGGGCAATATATTCCATTTGCAAGTTGAGTCTTTTGAAAAGTATCAAACCCGTTCTAATTCAAATAGAATCAAGTTACTCCCTGTTGCACCTAACCGTGGTCTTATCTATGATCGAAATGG
>JAWSUX010000573.1:0-2567 GCA_033852215.1 Colwellia sp.
GTCTTATCTATGATCGAAATGGTGTATTACTTGCTGATAATAAGCCTGTTTTTAGTTTAGCTATTATTCCTGAAGATGTGAAAGGTATCAAAAATAGCATAAGCCAAGTAAGTAAACTACTTGGAATTAGCGCCGAACGACAAAGAAAATTTTTTAAAGCAATGAAACGTAAACGTCGCTTTAAAACGATTGAACTTCACTCTCGCTTAAGTGATCAACAAGTCGCTTTATTTTCAGTTAACCAGCATAAATTCCCTGGCATTTTTGTCGATGCTCGTTTAAAGCGTTATTATCCTTTTGCTGATTTAACGACACATAACCTGGGTTATGTTGCACGTATCAATAAAAGGGATGCTAATAAACTTGAGCAGCAAGATAAGTCTGAAAATTATGCTGCTACCCATGCCATCGGTAAGCTTGGCATAGAAAGATATTATGAAGACTTACTACATGGCAGCATTGGGCATCAAGAGGTTGAAATTAATAATCAAGGCCGCATTATTCGTACCTTAAATTATACCCCCCCCGTTCCGGGTAAAGATCTTTATTTAACGCTTGATATTGAATTACAGATGATTGCTAAGCGCGCTCTGTCGGGGAAACGTGGCGCTATTGTTGCTATGAATCCACGTACAGGTGGTATATTGGCCATGTATTCTAATCCGAGTTATGACGGCAATTTATTTGTTCATGGTATTAGCTCTAAAAACTATAAAAAATTATTAAATTCAAAAGACTTACCGTTGATAAATCGTAGTGTACAAGGTTACCCTCCCGCCTCAACCGTAAAGCCATTTTTAGCCCTTACAGGCCTAGAAGAACAAGTAATAACCCCTGATACCAAAGTTTGGGATCCCGGTTGGTACCAACTTAAGGGCCTACCTAATAAGTACCGTGATTGGAAGAAGTGGGGCCATGGTTGGGTAAACTTAACTAAAGCGATAGAGCAATCCTGTAATATTTACTTTTTTGATTTAGCTTTCAAATTAGGTATCACTAAAATTAGTAATATGATGGAAAATTTTGGTTTTGGTGATTACACCGGCATTGATATTCATGAAGAAAGTAAAGCGATTATGCCGAGTGTCGAATGGAAACGCGCACGTTATAATAAATCTTGGTATACGGGTGAAACACTCTCGGTAGGTATAGGACAAAGTTATTGGACCGTGACACCATTACAATTAACACAGGCGTTAACAACGTTGGTTAATCATGGCGAGCGTAAAATACCACATTTATTACAAGCAAATACTGAGTCAATAACCGATAAAAACGGTCAAAAAACACATCAAAAAACAGCGGTAATATATGAACCACAAGCGCCTTTAGTATTAAAACAGAATAAAAATTGGAATGTAGTACTTAATGCTATGCATAACACTGCACAGAAAGAGGGAGCAACAGCGTACAATGCATTTAAAGGTACCCACTATGATGCATCAGGGAAAACAGGCTCAGCACAAGTGGCTCGTATTAAACAAGATGAAAAGTATGATGCGAAAAAAACCAGTGAAAATAAACGTGATAATGCGATGTTTATTGCTTTTGCTCCCTTTAATAAACCTGAAATAGTCATCGCCGTCGCGATTGAAAATGTTGAAAAAGGTGGTGGTGCAACTAATGCGGCTCCCGTTGCTAGACAAATTATGGACCAATATTTTAATGATAAAATCATTAAAAATCACTTAACAATGAAAGATAATTCAATAGCCAAAGAAAAGTATAAGTCGAATGATACTGCATCCATTCAACATGAAGCTTATACCCATCAACCGCATAATAAGACGACTATTTTTCCAATGACACATTCGCAAGAGGCCTACTAATGCGTAGTAGCGGACAAGAAGAACAACAAATACGTAACCTTTGGCAAAAGCTGCATATCGACTTCCTTTTATTAATCGGCATACTCTCCTTGATGGCATTAGGCCTATTTATTGTATATAGCGCAGACGGTCAAGACATGGCAATTGTTTACCGTAAAATGAGAAGTTTAAGCGTTGGCTTAGTAGTTATGCTCGTTATCGCACAAATCCCACCACTTATTTACCGTAAATGGGCGGTACCTGTCTTTATTTTAGGCTTGTTAATGCTAATTAGTGTTTTGTTATTTGGTCATGTTGGTAAGGGAGCACAACGTTGGTTAGACTTAGGTTTTATGAAGTTTCAACCATCAGAAATAATGAAACTTATTGTACCGATTATGATTGCATGGTTTGTTAGCCAAAGTAATCTTCCTGTCAAAGTACCTACCGTTATATGGGCTGTCATCCTCGTTTTACTACCCACATTACTTATCGCTAAACAACCTGATTTAGGCACATCACTATTAATTGCGAGCTCTGGAATTTTCGTTATTTTTCTTGCTGGTGCTAATTGGAAGCTTATTGGTGTCAGTGCGGGTTTAGTCTCTGCATTCGTACCTATTCTATGGATGTTTTTGATGAAAGATTATCAAAGACAACGGGTGTTAACGTTTTTAAATCCAGAACAAGATCCTTTGGGCTCTGGTTATCATATAATTCAATCAAAAATTGCCATAGGCTCGGGAGGCATCAACGGTA
>JAWSUX010000112.1:0-8168 GCA_033852215.1 Colwellia sp.
AACGTCAATTAACTCGTGCGATCAAACGCGCTCGTTATTTGTCATTGTTACCATACACCGACTTACACAAGTAAGCTAATAAGGGGTTTATTATGGAAGTAATTCTTCTAGACAAAATCGCCAAATTAGGCGGCCTTGGTGACAAGGTATCTGTTAAATCAGGTTATGCACGTAACTACTTATTACCACAAGGTAAGGCAGTATTTGCATCTGATGCTAACGTTGAGCACTTTGAAGCTCGTCGTGCTGATCTTGAAGCTAAATTAGCGACAGTATTAGTTGCAGCAGAAGCTCGTGCAGCGAAAGTTGTTGAGTTAGCTGAAGTTACCATTGCATCAAAAGCTGGTGACGAAGGTAAGTTATTCGGCTCTATTGGTACTCGTGATATTGCTGATGCAATCACCGCTGCTGGCGTTGAAATTGCTAAAGCTGAAGTACGTTTACCATTAGGTGCTCTTCGCGAAATCGGTGAATTCGACATCGCTATTCACTTACACAATGATGTTGATACTAGCATTAAAGTTGTAGTGATCGCTGAAGCATAATAACTTTATTATAGCATCGCGCTATACGTTTAAGTTATTGATAAAACACCGTACTCTCATTGAGGTTACGGTGTTTTTTTATGAGAATTGATTAATAGGCCGCTAATAGTTGAATGATGGCAATGCCGTAAATGGTTAGCTTTCGTAAAGATAGATTGTGCTGTTTGTTAAGCTGAATGGAATTACGTAGAGAATAATAACAAGAGCAAGGCACTTGATTGAGCAATAGCCTGCTATTGTGATTGAAAGTAACATGGCTATTGTTTTTATTAGCAAGTAATTTTACCAAGCAGAGCCTGCTTGGATGTAAAAAACAGTATCTTCAGGGCCTTGGGCAATATCTACGCCCATATTGAAATCATACCGACGTGCAATTAGGTATCTAAAACCAACGCCTTTACTGATACGGCTCGGACTATCAGAAAACTCTGAAAATTCATTTGTTGCTTTGCCTATGCCAGCAAAAGCATTAACTTCCCAACGTAAATTTATTCTATAGGCTAGTTCAAGCTCAGACATCGCAACTGATTGTCCTTGGTACCGTGCGGCAGGAATACCACGCATACTAATGCTCGGTGTTGCGTAAGGGGGTAAAAAACTATCACTGTTAGCATAATTGACTTCCACTCTAAACGCGGTGCGCCAATGTTCAGTATGCTTAAAGTAGTGTAAAGCGCTAAGTTCGGTTAAGTGATAATCAACATCAGAACCTATGGTTTCATCAAACCAGAGATAATTAACTTCATATTTTAAGCCATCAGAGGGAGAGAAAAAATTATCCCTTGAATCATATTCTAAGGTAAATCCAACCCCAGATGTGGTGACGTTTTCTGTAAATAACTTAGTCAATGGCTCTTGCCATTCAGCAGGAAAGTTTCCCGCTAAATCATCTATATTGGTTGGTGAAATTTGGGCATCAATGTAACTGTGAGTAGGACCGATAAAAAAATTACTGTCAGCCAGTTTGAACTTAACTGTTTGCATAATAGCTGTTGCTTGAGTTTTTATTTCTAACGGTTTTTTGAGATTAATATCGCCAAAGCCATAAAAATCTATATTTACATCACCATAACCACCACCGCCCATATAGCGTATTCGACCTTGATTAAAAAACCCCATATGGCCGCCACCAGCAAAATAAGAGCCATTACCCGTATAGGCGACAAAAGCAACGGAAACACTAGGTGGTATCAGATGCATAGCTGCACTTTCAGTACTTTGCATCGCTTTTAAGCGCGCTGTTTTTTCCTCTTCACTTTCATGAAAGAATAAGCCCATCATACCTAAACCACCGTCAACGGCAGGGTCTGTAATAATAATAGGCACAGGTAGAAAACCGTAGGCATTTTCAGAAAGGTATTGTGAGGCGTCAAATTTCCCATCTAAAACATCAAAAAACTGGCTAGAAGCAGCTAAAACGCTAAGATGGAGCATTGATAATAAACTTGCGAACACTATTTTTTTAAAATACATCACGACTCAGTACTATTAAAAACTATTTGGTTGAAGTTCGTTGCTGTTTTAAATTTTCTGTCCATGCGCTTTATCCTTGTTTGTCGCTAGTTGTTCGACCAATAGTTGAAAGTCGGTAATTGAATAAAAATCTTTGATGATATTAGGTGATTTTTTGCTGTCAGGATTAGCGATGGCTAATAAGTGTTTAATACCAAACTGTTGAGCGGACTTAAGTATCTCAATACTATCGTCTATAAAAAGCGTGTTATTACAGTCAAAGTATTCTTTGGCTTGCAAGCGTTGCCATAATAGTTGGGACTCTTTGCTGATACCAAATTCATGAGTAGAGTATAAAGCATCAAAATACTGATCTAGTTGAGTTCGTTCTATTTTAAGTGATAGAGCCTCAGGGTGAGCATTGGTTACTAATATTACTTTTCGGCCGCTAGCTTTTAAGGCAATTAAAAACTGTTTAGCGTCATCACGCAGTTGAATTAGATGCTGTATTTCACGCTTCAATTCTTTTATCGGCATTTGTGTTTGCTCAGACCAATAATCAAGACAATACCATTCAATTGTGCCAACAACGGCTTGGTAGTCTGCTGCAAGTTTTTCCTTGGCTTGTTCAATGCTTATCGCCATTTTTTCACTGTAGCGTAAAGGTAGGTGTTCCAGCCAAAAGTGGTTATCAAAGTGTAAATCTAAAATAGTACCGTCCATATCAATGAGAACAGTGGAAATTTCTGACCAATTTAACAATTTAGTTATTCCAAAAAGAGTCTTTATCATGTCATTATAACGTTATCTAAAGAAAAATATAAAAGTAATGTACTAAGCCTATGTGTACAAAGCCTATAATCGAAAAAAATCATTTACCAAAAATTACCGGTCAACGCCAGATTGCCAAAAGCAATTTATTTGCTATTGAGCAAATTGACCTAACCTTCAGTAATGGTGAGCAAAGGCAATACGAACGTATGTTAGGCACTGGTCGCGGTGCTGTTATGGTTATACCTATGCTTGATAATGACACCATGTTATTAGTGCGAGAGTACTGTGCTGGTACCCACAGTTATTTGTTAGGCTTTCCAAAAGGGTTAATAGATGCAGGTGAAAGTGCTGAGCAGGCGGCAAACCGAGAGCTGAAAGAAGAAATTTTTTATGGCGCAAAAAAATTGGAGTTTGTCACTGAACTGATGATGGCACCCGCTTTTTTTAATGCAAAAATGACTATTTTTGTCGCAAGCAATTTATATAGCGAAAAACTTATTGGCGATGAGCCTGAGTTATTAGAAGTAGTGCCTTGGTCAATTGCAGACTATAAAAAATTATTACAGCAAGATGATTTTACTGAAGCACGTAGTATTGCCGCGCTTATGTTATTAGTAGATCAATTAAGAGATAGATAAGCTAAAAACTTGTACCAAAGAAGTAAACAGAGGTCACTATGGGCAAAATAAACTTAATCAATACTCAAGTAAAGCAAGAAAATTTACTTAATATTGCGTTGGAAAGCGCGAAAAAAGCGGGTGTTGAAGTGATGAAACATTATCGTTCTGGCGACTTTACTGCTGAGACAAAAGCAGATGATAGCCCCGTGACGAGTGCCGATATTGCGGCAAATGATGTGTTGATGGATCAGCTAAGAACATTGACCCCTGATATTCCTATTATTTCAGAGGAAGTGGGTACAGTTGCCTTGAGTGAGCGTAAAAATTGGCAACGTTATTGGTTACTTGACCCAATTGATGGTACGGGAGAGTTTATTATTGGCAGTGGTGATTTTGCTGTTAATATCGCCTTAGTTGAAAATGGCTGGCCAAGCATTGGTGTTATTCATGCCCCTGATCACTGCCTTACTTATTACGGTCAAAAAGGTTTAGGCGCTTTTAAGGAGGATAACTTAGCGAGTTATGCTATTAAAGTTGCTCAATATGAAGAAAATCGACGTATCAAAGTTGCTATTAGTCGTCGTCAACAGCTTGAGTTAATGGGGCAATATCTTAACGATGACTTTGATTATGACTATGTTGCTTTAGGTAGTTGTTCGTTGAAAAATTGCTTAATTGCTGAAGGTGGCGCAGATTGTTATTTACGTATTGGTGTAACAGGTGAATGGGATACAGGTGCTAGTCAATGTATCTTAGAGCAAGCGGGCGGTAATATCCTTGATAGTGAATTTCAACCACTAAGCTATAATCGGCGAGAAAGTTTACTAAATCCAGATTTTGTTAGTTTAGGCTCGAGAGATTTTTCTTGGCAAAATATAATTAAAGCACATAGAAAACACTATTAAATTATTCGTCGTTTTTTTACATAGCAGAATAAACTTGAATAAAATTACCTAACAGAGCGTTGTCTCTGTTTTTAAAAAATATCGTTCAAATCTACACTGTGATAGTTAGCGCTTGCTGCCGCCATACCCTTTCCCCTAGATTCATACTTCCGTGTGTTTACTTTTTAGCTGCCTATCAGCTCGCTAGCACTTTTTGTTTTATCTACTTAGTTGCGATAACAGTGCATAACCATGAATAAGGTTGATTAATAGACTAGCCTTATAGTTATCTATAATAAGTTCTTTAAAATTGTACGTCAGAGGAAAAAGCGATGACAACACAAGTAACAGCACTTTTTGATAACATTTGGCAGCAATATATTGATGTCACCCCATCAGCAAAAAGTATCCATCAGCTATTAGGTAACGGCAACGATATTATCAATGATCATGTTGCGTATCGCACATTTAATTTAGCGAATGTTAATTTAGCTAAACTATCTGAGCACCTCTTAGCACTTGGTTATAGCGAATGTGGTCAATATGACTTTGTTGCTAAAAAACTAACGGCGAAGCACTTTGAACATAGCGATAGCACTATGCCGAAAGTGTTTATTAGTGAATTACGTGTTGAAGAATTCCCTACTGACATACAGAAAATTATAGCTAATTTAGTTGCCCAATTACCTGATAATGTAAGTGAGCGTAGTGATTTTTTATACAGTGGGCAATTATGGAAAATAAGCTCAGCTGACTATCAAAAGTTATTAGCGACAAGTGAATATGCTGCTTGGTTAAGTGCTTGGGGTTATAGAGCCAATCATTTCACTGTCAGTATTAACCATCTTGAAAACTATGATGACATTATTGCAGTAAATGATGCGTTAAAAGCAGCAGGCTATTCACTAAATACTAATGGCGGTGAGGTTAAAGGAGATAGTAAAGTGAAATTAGAGCAATCATCAACTTTAGCCGATAGAGCACAAGTAACTTTTACTGATAAAAAAATGGAAATACCCAGTTGTTTTTATGAATTTGCTAAACGTTACCCGCTAGCTAACGGTGAGTTATACACGGGTTTTGTTGCTGCTTCTGCTGACAAAATTTTTGACAGTACTAATGCGTCATAACTAAATGATAATTATAAAATATTTTTAATGCTCTACTCTTCAATATTGCCTTGCTGAAATTGATCTTTTGGTAAGATATTAACACTCTCGTGTAATTCAGAATAAACCAATACTGCGCTACCTTGCTCAAGTTGTTGTTTAACTTGGGATATTTTATCTTGGTTATTCACGTCAATAGCACCATATTCAGTACCTTCTCGTAAAATAAAGTCTTCGATAATTGCGGTTAAAGTCTCATTAGATAATTGTTCTAAGGGAATAATCATAAATATTTATTAAGGTGAATACTGGCCGATATTATAACAAAATTGCTGACTAAGTTAATCTAAAGAAGTCAGCTAAACTAAAGCAACTAATATAAAGCAGTTAAAGTCAGCCAATTTAGCTAACCATCGTTATTATTGATTATATTCACCCGTGTTAACTACTTTCTTGAATATGTTTCAGAAAGTAATATATGTAGTATCCACCAATAGAGAAAAGCATGCCCAGACCGACAAAAGAGTAAAGTACGACAGGGTCGTTAATTAGTATTGAAAAAAAGTTCATTATAGGCACCTTAATCACTTTATTAATTTACGTTTAGTAAAGTGAAGTAAATAGTTTATTGTTAACTATTAGTGTAATTAAGCTGCCTTTATCGGGGAGTGATTTAGATCAATATATACGATTATTTTCTGCCATCTTAGCTTTGCGCGTTTGTTGGTCTCTAATTTGGCGGTAGATTTTGTTCGCTTTTTCGGCACTGTTTTCTATTTTCTTTTTTGAAAGATCGCGAGCATCCATCAAACGACTTTTTTCTGCATCAGGGTAACCATTCCATGATGCAATGGTATTCCATACATAGGACATTTGAACGCTCTTTTCTACGCCTTTACCTTCGCTGTAGAGTAACGCTAAATTATATTGTGCTAAAGCATAGTTTTGATTGGCGGCTTTTTTATACCAACGAGCAGCTTTAAAATTATCTTGTCTAACACCTTCGCCATTGGCATACATTACGGCTAAGTTAAATTGTGCGTTTGGTAAATCTTTCTTGGCTGCTTTTTGAGTGTAATGAAAAGATTTTTTTAAATCCTTTTTTACGAATCTACCTTCAGCATATAATAATGCTAATGCAAATTGAGCATCCGGATAGTTTTTCTCTGCAGCAAGCTGAAATAATTCCAGTGCTTTCATACCGTCTTTGGGTACACCGTAGCCGTGCTGATATATCAATGCCATATGGTATTGAGCTGGAGGGTACCCTTCAGCGACTAAAGGACGAAATTGATCCATCGCCTGATGAAATTCACCACGATTTAATTGATAAACACCCAGCTCAAGGTCGTTACCTAATGCGGAAATACTACTTAATAGTGCTACGGCTAGTATTAAAGGTTTTAGTTTGTTTATCGTACGCATAAATTTTCCTTAAGTGATGATTTTTAATCGCTGTACTCACTAATATAATTTAAGATTATAGTTAAAGTGTAGCTTAAAACGTTAACTGTCAACAGACATGATATCTTCAATTTCCTCTGCTATCTCTAACCATTCCATTTCATGTTCTTCAATATCATTTTTTAAATTAGCTTGTGATTTTAGCTGCTTCGTTAGTTCACTTTTATTTTCATTTTGATAAATATTACTATCACTGAGTAACGCCTCTACCTGAACTAATTCAGCTTGCCATTGTTGAATTTTTTTCTCTAGTTTGTCAGCTTGTTTACGAAGCGGTGCTGATTTTTTTCGTAATTCAGCTTGTTGTTGACGCAGCTGTTTTTTATCTAAGGTTTTATCATTACCTGAGCTGTCACTTAGTGAGTTAGTACTTTTACTTGCTTGCAGTGTTTGTTTTTTATCGTCGTTAAGCCATTGCTGATAATCATCAATATCACCACTAAAGTCACTTACTTGACCGTTAGCAACTAAATAAAATTCGTCAACACAAGATTCAAGTAAAAACCTATCATGAGCAATTAATATGATAGCGCCACCAAAGTCTTGAAGTGCCATGACTAAGGCTTGACGCATTTCTAAATCTAAATGGTTGGTTGGCTCATCAAGCAAGAGTAGTTGTGGCTTTTCTAAAACAATTAGCGCTAGCACTAAGCGAGCTTTCTCTCCTCCTGACATGGTCTTAACTGACTCAAGGGCTTGATCGCCACTAAAACCAAATTTACCTAAAAAGGTACGAGCTTGTGGCTCACCTAAAGCGGGTTTAGCACGCAAAATATGATCAACAGGACTTGATGTCATGTGTAGTTGCTCAAGCTGATGTTGGGAAAAATATCCAATCTTTAAGTCTTGTGCACAATAACGCTCGCCGTTAATGAGAACAATATCACCCGCGAGTGACTTTATTAATGTTGATTTACCCGCACCATTTCGCCCTAATAAACCAATTCGACTACCAGGAACAAGTGTTAAGCCAACGTCAGTTAAAATGATAGCCTCTTGAGAGTAACCACATTGACTTTCAGTTAACGACAATAAAGGGTAGGGTAAACTTTCTGGTTGCTCAAAACTAAAAGTAAATTGACTATCAACGTGGGCAGGAGCTAAATCAGGTAACTTTTCTAAACGTTTTAAACGACTTTGTGCTTGTTTAGCTTTACTCGCTTTAGCGCGGAAACGATCAACAAAAGCAGTCAGGTGTGCTGCTTCTTTCTGTTGTTTCTGATACTGAGCATCTGGTTGAGCCAAATGTTCTCGGCGTTGACGTTCAAAGGCCGTATAGTTGCCTCTGTATAGTTTAGCCTTTTGATGTTCTATATGTAT
>JAWSUX010000574.1:0-1807 GCA_033852215.1 Colwellia sp.
AATTGAAGTGGCCAAACGATATCTATTTAGATGGTGTTAAGTTAGCGGGTATTTTGATTGACCTTGAAGGGCAGGCTCTTGAGCCGAGTCATAGTGTTATTGGCATTGGTCTTAATTTGAATATGCCGGAAAAATCTGCGACAGAAATCGATCAACGTTGGACAGATTTACAATCGCATAGTGTTAGTCCACTTAATAGGAATGAGTTATGTGCGCAGCTCATCAGCTGTTTATGGCAACGATTAGAGCAGCACAGTGAACATGGCTTAAATTCGATGTTAGATGAGTGGCATGGCTTTGATATATATTTAAATAAGCGAGTTAAACTACTCACAGGGGAACGAATTACTCAGGGCATTTGTCGCGGCATCAATAATCAAGGTGCATTATTGCTTGAAGTGAACGGCCAAACAAAACCTGTATATGGTGGTGAAGTGAGTTTACGAGGTGATGAGTGAACATACTAATTGATATAGGTAATAGTAGAACTAAATACTGCTTTGCTGATAAATCCGATATAACTTCCTTTACTCAAATAACCGCCGTTAAAAATAAAGACTTCAATAAAGACTTTTTTGAGCAGCACTTTATCAGTGCGGATAAAGTCATTGTTGCCAGTGTTGCATCTGATTTATTGACTGCCAAATTAGAACGTTGGTGTAAAAAAAACAAATTAACTTTTAGAGAAGTTAAAAGTGAAAAAAAAAGAGGCCGCGTAACTTCTGCCTATGATAAACCTCAACAATTAGGAATCGATCGCTGGTTGGCATTATTGGCTGTAGAGCAGATTTATCCTAATAAAAATGTTTTGATTATAGATGCAGGCACAGCAACGACTGTCGATTTACTTGCCGCTTCTGGGCAACATCTTGGTGGTTGGATTTTAGCAGGAGTCTCTGCTCTATTTACCAGCATTTTAAAAGAAACGACTAATGTGGAGGCAAAGCCTGTCGATGAAGTAAGCTTAGCCTTTGGTAGTAATACTACGACGAATGTTAATAATGCATGTTGGGCAGCAACAGTCGGCTTAATTAATGAAGCTATTCGTCAAGCAGAAATTGAATTTGGCCCACTTGATGAAATTGTCATCACTGGTGGTAACGGTAGAGTATTGCAAAAATTGGTTTTAACCGAAATGACACAAATAGACGAGTTGCTTTTTTACGGTCTTAATCGTTACTGCTAGATTTTTAAGTGTAATAAGCAGTGAAATTCCTGTTTTCGTGCCTGCTTTGGATGAAAAAACATCAAACAAGTAATGAACGATAAAAAAACAGCATTTTTTTTAATTTTTCTATTGCAAGCAACAAAACATTCCACTAGAATTCGCACCACTTAATGTAGTGCCGACTTAGCTCAGTTGGTAGAGCAACTGACTTGTAATCAGTAGGTCGCCAGTTCGATTCCGGCAGTCGGCACCATTAATACTTATAAATGATTTTATAAGGTACCTTATAAAGGTATAGGCTATGTGGAGGGGTTCCCGAGTGGCCAAAGGGATCAGACTGTAAATCTGACGGCTCAGCCTTCGGTGGTTCGAATCCACCTCCCTCCACCATATTTTAGTTCAGGTCTATTTATACTTCATAGTAATAATCAATCTGAATTTAAAAGCAGAAATAATCTGATAGAATAAGCGGGCGTCGTATAGTGGTAATACCTTAGCCTTCCAAGCTAAAGCTGCGAGTTCGATTCTCGCCGCCCGCTCCAATCTTTGTATATGAATGCTGATATGGCTCAGTTGGTAGAGCGCACCCTTGGTAAGGGTGAGGTCGGCAGTTCGAATCTGCCTATCAGCACCATTCCT
>JAWSUX010000113.1:0-2996 GCA_033852215.1 Colwellia sp.
TTAACTGCTATGGTAGAAAACTTAGCAGGTTTTGGTGGTTTAGCGCATCGATGTCAACGCATTAAAAGTATTGATAATATTCAATGGATTAATGACTCAAAAGCAACCAATGTAGGTGCGACAATAGCTGCGATATCAGGTTTGTCGCCAACAATAAACCTTAATGCGAGGTTAATATTAATTGCAGGAGGAGACGGTAAAGGCGCAGATTTTTCACCGCTTAAAAAATTATTAAATGAATATGTCACCGACGTTATTACTTTTGGCAAAGATGGCGATGAAATCGCGGCCTTAGTGACTAATGCCCATAAAGTTAACTCCATGTCCTCGGCAGTAAAAACTGCACATACATTGGCTAAATCAGGAGATATGGTTTTATTATCACCAGCTTGCGCCAGTATCGATATGTTTAAAAATTTCAGTGACCGTGGTGAGCAATTTATTGCTTGTATAACACAGTTACAAGCGTTAACTGAGGGGGGCTTATGTCCTTAGCTAATACGACATCAGTTAAAGAGCTAATGCCGAAGTTGGCTTCATCATGGTTTATGCCTAAGTTAGTAACATGGCTGAGTGATATATTCTCAAATGGCATGTTCTCAAGCGAAAAGTCACATAATAATGCCACGTTTGATCGTAGCCTCGTGGTTTTAGGGCTTTCTATGTACATGGTTGGCCTGATTATGGCCGCAACCTCTTCAATGCCTGTAGCGGATCGTTTATTTAACAATCCTTTTCATTTTGTTATCCGTCATGGCATATATATCGCGTTAAGCCTCGGTATCGCCGGTGTTGCTTTGCAAATACCTATGGCTTGGTGGCATAAAAATAGTAGTTACCTGTTAGGTTTTGGCATTTTGTTATTAGTCGTTGTCTTGCTTATTGGTAGATCGGTTAACGGCTCAACTCGTTGGATCGTTTTAGGTCCTATTACTGTTCAAGCAGCAGAGCCAGCCAAACTATTTTTCTTTTGTTATTTATCTGCCTATTTAGTTCGTCGTCGTGAACAAGTTATGGAAAATCTAAAAGGTTTTATTAAGCCATTAATTGTTTTTGGTGTCTTGGCTGTTTTATTACTGATGCAGCCTGATTTAGGCACTGTGATTGTTATGTTTGTCACGACTTTTGGTTTGTTATTTTTAGCGGGTGCAAAATTATGGCAATTTATCGCTATGGCTTCAGTTGGTGCAACCTCACTGGCAATGCTTGCTTATTTTGAACCCTATCGTTGGCGTAGAGTGACGAGTTTTTTAGATCCGTGGCAAGACCCATTTGGTAGTGGTTATCAATTAACGCAATCGTTGATGGCTTATGGTCGAGGAGAGTTATTTGGCCAGGGGTTAGGCAATAGCATTCAAAAATTAGAATACTTACCTGAAGCGCATACTGATTTTGTTATGGCAGTACTAGCGGAAGAATTTGGTTTTGTTGGCATTTGTATCGTTTTAATCATGAGCATGGTTCTAGTCTTTAAAGCGCTAATGTTAGGTAAAAGAGCACTAGCGAAAGAAAAATATTTTGAAGGTTTTTTTGCTTATGCCATTGGTATTTGGATGTGCTTCCAAGCGGCAGTTAATATCGGTGCTAGTGCTGGAATTGTACCTACCAAAGGTTTGACTATGCCACTGATAAGTTATGGCGGCAGTTCGATGATAGTGATGACGATTGCTTTAGTGATATTAATCCGCATTGACCATGAAATACGCTTGCAAAGTATTCAAGCGACTAGCACTCGTAGGGGTGCTAAATGATAGAAGCTACAAAACCTTGTTTGTTAATCATGGCAGGTGGTACGGGTGGTCATATTTTCCCCGGGCTTGCTGTTGCTGATGAATTGAAAGCGCAGGATTGGCGTATTCACTGGTTGGGTACTGCGAATAAAATGGAAGCGGATATTGTGCCTAAATATGGCTATGACATCTCTTTTATTGATATTAGCGGTGTACGAAACAATGGTTTATTGGCCAAGATAATGATGCCAGTGAAATTGTTTAAATCATTCTTACAAGCCAGGCAACTGATTAAAACTATAAAACCTGATGTGATTTTAGGTATGGGTGGGTATGCCAGTGCCCCTGGTGGTCTTGCCGCTTGGGCTTTGAATAGACCATTAGTCTTGCATGAACAAAATGCAGCTGCGGGTTTGACTAACCGTTTGTTGGCACGTTTTGCTACGAAAGTTTGTTGTGCTTTTCCGAACGCTTTTGTTAGCACAATTAATGCGGAAGTTGTTGGTAACCCTTTGCGTAAAAATATTGTCATGACACCGGCAAAAGAAGTAATCAAAGAACGAAGTAAAAATATTTTAATTGTCGGTGGTAGCTTGGGCGCACAAGTATTAAATCAAGTGGTTCCGCAAAGTTATAAACAGTTATTAAACGTCCACAGTGACGTTAATATCCATCACCAAACAGGCAAGGGTAAAAAAGCAGAAGTTGTCTCAAGTTATCCGCAAGAGCTATTAGTTAGCCAGAAAGTACAAGTAGATGAGTTTATAGATGATATTGCTGCGGCTTATCTTTGGGCTGATATTATTATCTGTCGTGCTGGCGCATTAACTGTTTCCGAAATCGCTATGGCAGGTAAAGCCGCTATTTTTGTGCCATTACCTCATGCTGTTGATGATCATCAAACTAAAAATTCGCAGTATTTAGTTAGTCGTCAGGCCGCTACATTACTGCCACAAGCACTATTGACAGCTGAAACATTAACACAGCTATTAGTTGAACTGTTCAGCGAAGAAAAAATTTTAATCAATATGGAAAATGCAGCGTTAAATGCTGCTGATAAACAAGCAACAGAAAAAGTTGCGGCTTTTTGCCAGCAACTTTTAAAGAGACAAAATGACTAAGATAACAACGAATAAATTAAATAATACGCAACAAATTCAAGGCAAATATGTACCGCAGGTACCTGAAATGCGACGAGTTAAGTGTATTCATTTTGTCGGTATTGGCGGTGCAGGCATGGGCGGCATTGCGGAAGTATTGCTCAAT
>JAWSUX010000114.1:0-25534 GCA_033852215.1 Colwellia sp.
ATACATTAGCCAAATACTACCAACCAATGCTAAAGGTAATGTACCCAAAATCATCGCGACTTCAATAATATTACGGAAATTTAGATAGAGCAAAACAATAATTATCATTAGGGTTAAGGGCACAACATAAGTCAATTTTTCTTTAGCACGTTGCATATATTCGTATTGGCCAGCCCATGAAATAGAATACCCCGCAGGTAATGTTAACTGTGCATCCAGTACTGTTTGCGCTGAAGTTACATAAGTGCCGACATCAACGCCATCAATATCAATAAACGCCCAACCATTTAATCGCGCGTTTTCTGATTTGATGCCCGGTGGCCCATCTTCAATAAAGATATTAGCAACATCACCTAATGAAATACGTTGACCATTAGGCGTTACTATAGGTAACAAGGAAAGTTGTTCAGGTGAATTTCGGTAATCTTGCGGATAACGTAAATTCACGGGATAGCGTTCTAAACCCTCAACCGTTTTAGTAACATTCATGCCACCAATGGCAGTAGCCACAACTTGTTGGATTTCAGCAATGTTTAAGCCATAACGGGCGGCTTTTGCTCGCTGAATATCAACCTTGATATAGCGGCCACCGGCAACACGCTCTGAATACACTGATGCGGTACCCGGTACATCGGCTAAAACTGCTTCAAGCTGCTGACCAATTTCCTGAATTATATCAAGCCTTGGACCCGCTATTTTAATGCCAACAGGTGTTTTAATGCCTGTGGCTAACATATCAATACGGGTTTTAATTGGCATTACCCAGGCGTTTGTTACGCCCGGAATTTTTACTAAAGCATCGAGCTCTTTTGTTAAACTTTCGGTGGTAACACCGTCACGCCATTCGTGTTTTGGTTTTAGCTGAATAAAGGTTTCAATCATGGTTAATGGCGCAGGATCCGTCGCGGTTTCAGCGCGACCAACTTTACCAAAGACGGTTTTTACTTCGGGTACACTTTTGAGTAACTTATCGGTTTGCTGCAAAAGTTGTCTTGCTTGGCCAATGGAAATACCGGGATAGGTCGTGGGCATATACATTAAGTCACCCTCATCAAGTGGTGGTATAAATTCGCTGCCAATTTTATCTAATGGGTATAAGCCAATGGAAAATACCGCTACTGCGATTAACAAGGTTATTTTAGGAAAGTGCAGAGCCGTTTTTAGTGCAGGCATATATATCGTCGTTAATAGACGATTAATGGGGTTTTTATGCTCAGGTAATATTTTACCTCGGATAAAATAACCCATTAATACTGGCACTAAAGTAATGGCTAGCGCGGCTGATGCTGCCATGGCGTAGGTTTTGGTGTAAGCCAGTGGCGAGAACATTCGACCTTCTTGTGCTTCTAGGGTAAATACCGGCACAAAACTGACGGTAATAATTAACAAGCTAAAGAATAATGCGGGTCCAACTTCAGTCGCGGCTTGAGTAACAATTTCCCAACGATTATCATTAGTTAGCGTTTCACCTTTAGGTAAGCGTTCTATGTGTTTATGCATGTTTTCAATCATGACTATTGCGCCATCTACCATCGCGCCAATCGCAATGGCAATACCTCCTAATGACATGATGTTGGCATTTAAACCTTGGGCATGCATAACGATAAAAGCCGTTAATATACCAATGGGTATACTAAAAATTACCACTAACGATGAACGTAAATGAAACAAAAAAATCACACAAACTAAAGCAACCACAAAAAATTCTTCGAGCAATTTCATGGCTAAATTGTCAACTGCGCGTTCAATAAGTGCCGATCTGTCATAAACGGTGACTATTTCTACACCATCGGGCAAACCTTTTTTAAGTCGCTCTAATTTAGCTTTTACCCCGTTAATGACTTGTTGAGCATTTGCGCCAAAGCGCATTACCACAATACCACCAACCGTTTCGCCTTCACCATTCAACTCGGCAATGCCACGGCGCATTTGTGGTCCCGTACCTATTTCAGCCACATCTTTGAGTAATAAAGGGGTACCATTTTCATTAACACCCAGAGGGATGTTTTCTAAGTCTTCAACACTTTTTAAATAACCTGTCGCACGTACCATATATTCGGCTTCGGCCATTTCCACCACAGAGGCGCCTATTTCTTGGTTGCCTTGTTTTATCGCTGTTTGAATTAACGATAAGGGAATGCCAAACGCCCGTAATTTATCGGGGTTGATTTGCACTTGATACTGTTTAACCATACCGCCAAGGGCAGTGACTTCAGAAACACCTGCAACCGTTTGTAATTCGTATTTTAAAAACCAGTCTTGCAAACTACGCAGTTGGCTTAAATCATGTTGACCTGTTTTATCAATTAACGCGTATAAATATACCCAACCAACCCCTGTGGCGTCAGGTCCTAATTGTGGTCGAGCATCACTGGGTAAATTTGGTGCGACTTGGCTTAAGTATTCTAAAACTCGCGAACGCGCCCAGTAAAGATCAGTATTTTCATCAAAAATTACATAAACATAAGAATCACCAAAAAAAGAATAACCACGTACGGTAACCGCACCAGGCACCGATAACATTGCCGATGTAAGCGGGTAAGTTACTTGATCTTGAATGACCTGTGGCGCTTGCCCAGGATAACTAGTTTTAATAATGACTTGTACATCAGATAAGTCAGGCAGGGCATCTACAGGAGTATTCTTAACAGAATACAATCCAATGCCCACCAGTATCATGGTCGTGAGTATGACCAAGAATCGGTTATTGACCGACCAGCGAATTATTGAGCCGATCATGGTTATTTCTCCTGCGCCATTTTAGTATCCATTTTTGTCTTGGTATTTTTTTGCATGTTCATGGCGCTAACAATAATAAAAGTGCCATCATGAATTTCAAAAGTGAACATAAGGTAAGCATCACGTTTAAAAAGCGAGATATCAACATCGTCAGCAACAATAAAGTCAACAGTATCAGCAGGGCGACTCCATTTATCGATGGCTTCACGGTTTATGGTTACCCTGCGGTGATTTAACATAACTGAAGTGACTGTGCCATTCACCGTGGCTGAGGAGACTGTGGTATCAGTAATAATACTCATTGCATCATCAGTGCTCGTACCATGATGTATGCGTTTAAAATCAGAGGTTTTACTCGACTCAGAATCAAGTAGAAACTGTGCTGAGCTAACCACTTTTTCTCCAACAGATAGACCTGATAAAATTTCGATATTGTCATGATCATAACGACCCACTTTGACCGCAATAGATTTAAAATAACCATCACCTAGAGCAAGTACAACGCGATCTTGGCTACCTGTACGAATAAGAGCTTCTCTGGGCACTTGTAAAACAGGTGCATCGTCACTGACCGAAATAGTAATCTGCGCAAACATATTCGGTTTTAACTCACCATTGTTATTGTCAAAATGTAGCCTGACAATGGCGGTTCTCGTTTTAGGATTCAGCATGGGGTGTATATGTTCTACTTTTCCAAGCCATTTTTTTGCCGGTAAATAATCTAAACGCATGGTGGCGTTATTACCCATAGCGACCTTGAAAACGTCTCTTTCAAATATTTCAACCTTAACCCAAACTTGGCTTAAATCCACCAAAGACAGCATCATAGTCTCTGGCTTAATGTAAAAACCTTCTCTAACAAATAAGCTCTTTACCACGCCATCTTGCGGCGCATAAAAGGTAACCTGTTGTTGTACTTTTTTGGTTTTTCGTAACGTATGGATGGTATGAAGCGGAATTTTTAGTGCGCTAAGGCGATTTTCTGCGGCCGTAATCAAGCGTTTATTATTACGGTCTAATGCTAATAATAACTCTTCTTGTGCATTAACCAATTCAGGTGAATAAATATCATAAAGTGGCTGGCCTTTTTTCACTGGATCGCCAATGGCTTTAACATAGAGCTTTTCTATCCAGCCTTCCACTCTTGGATGAATATGCACCAGTAAATCTTCGTCATAACTCACGTAACCAACGGTATCTATTTTCGTCTTTAGGGCTTTTATTTCAGCGATTGCGGTGCGCACACCTAAATTATTCACTACATCGGGAGATACCTGAATAGTGCCTAGGCCGTTGTCATTAACATTATCGCTTTGGTCAGCATAATAGGGAATTAAGTCCATGCCCATTGGCGATTTTCCTGGTTTATCACGTTGATAATTGGCATCCATTGGCGCTACCCAATATAATGGGCGTCGCTCGGTATTTTTTGTCTCTCTATAATTGGAATTGGCTTGTGTATTTGCTGTTATCGTGAATAACTGCACAGCGGCAAAACTTAAAACTGCGCCAATAACCAGCCCAAGTGTAATGAACTTTAGTGCCGATAGGTTAATTGAACTCATGTGATGCTCCATTGTACGTGGCTGTGAACGCTGTTTTATTTTGAGGTAAACTACCAATAAACAAGTAATTTAACGCTAATATTATTTTTTGTTGCTCAACCCTAATCCCTAAGTCATCTATTTCAGTATTTAATACCGCAATGCGAGAGCGCACCACTTCGGCAAAGTCGCCATCGTCATTGGTATAAGCTGTTAGCGAAGCTTCGGCTTGATCTTGTATTTGCGGCAATAATTGTTTTCTATATAATGATTTACGTTCGTTTACGCGTAAAAGTCGACCTTTGCCACTGGCATAAGCAGCTAATAATCGTCTTAACAGTAAAATACGTTCGGTTTTCACTGCTTCGGTTTGTGATATAGCGGCGTTCACTTCCATGTCTTGCCGACTTTCAGTAAATAATGGCAGATCAAAAGTTACACCTAATGAAAATAAGTCAGCACGCGAAGACCCCATAACATCATCAGCACGATAACCATAACTGGCATTTACGCCCCATTCAGGTTGATATTTTTGTTCTGCTAAATTTATGTTGGTTTTGCTTGCGAGGATTTTTTTGTCTAGTGCTATAACTGCAGGGTGAGCTGCAAAGTAGTTCAGTAATGTTGCAACAGGCCCCCCATTATCGTTATAAATGAATTTTGAATTTAATAAGGTTATTTCTGGCAGATTATTACTTAACTGTAAGCGGCTTAACTGCAAGTCATCTAACTTGGTAATACTTGCGATAGGTAGCTCGTCTGTTGATGATACTGCAAAGTTACTTAACCATCGAGATAACATGCCTTTATAGCTACTTTGTTGCTGTGCTAGTTGCACAACACGATCTTCTAAACGTGTTAGCTCTAATTGAGCACGAACAATATCTTGCTGGCGGATCTTACCTAAAGCAGATGAATAATTTGCTTGTGCAATATCGGCTAACTGTTCAAAGAGAGAGCGGTTTTTTTCTATTAAATTAATGCTTTGTTGTATACGGTAAGCATCTAGCCATAAACTCCCTACGGTTACCGCAACTTTGGCTTTTCTGTCTTGTCGCTGAAAAGGATAAGCCTGACTTTGCAGGCGTAATTGGCGACTTTTAATGCTTAAGCTATTACCTCTTGGAAACATTTGAGTGAATCCGACTTTAAATTGCGTCATGCTTTCTTGAGAGAAATCAAACCCATCGGTAGGTAAGTTAGCCAAAGCCAAAGATACTTTAGGGTCGGGTAGGGTATTGGCAACTTGGCTCATCGCCGTAATAGCTCGCTGTTGATGTTTATTTCCTGTCAACCAAGGGTCATTTTTTTGTGCTATTTTTATCGTCTGCTCAAAAGTTAAGTGATTACTATTTTGTGAGTTGGCACTGTTGGCAAAAACATTGATGCAGACTAAAGACAATAAGCTGAGACAGAGTAACTTTTGATGAGTAACTAGGTTTTTTATAAAATAAATTTTTGAAAACATAAATCCTTCCTATGGGATTAAAATAATTTTATATCAATAAGATAGTTTTGCCATAGCGATAATATGACGGGAAAATTTGATTATAAACGCTCAATGGTAATAGCGTTATTGCAAAATATTGCTTATGCGAATTTGTTGTGCACAGGGCTATACTAAATTTTGGGCGCAGTTAGGCTGTGTTAGCTTGATATAGGGGGTCTAAAGAGTGAGGTTAATGCTTGTTCGAGTATCATTTCATTGTGACAGTGTATTTTTGTCGCCGACGTTATCAAAACATCTGTGGTAAAGGTTTTTGAAAAAGCGGATGGGGTTGAGCAGCCACTAGCAAAACACTGACACTCTTGTTTACAGCAATTAGCAGGGGTACTTTTGTTACTATCAACACTTTCCATATCATGAGCCATATTGACATGCATGCTGGTATTTACAGTGCCAACGTCTGACATATTTACCATGGTTGACATCGCTGTCATTTTATAAAACATGATCGATGATGCCATTGATTGACCAATAAAGATCAAACAAAGCATGATAACCATCACTGTTTTATTAAAAAACGTTGATATTATGGACAAAGGTAAAGCCAATTTTCTAAAGATTATAAATAAAATTTACCATTAAAGCTTAGCTAAAACAAATAATAGAAGAATGGCATTAACATTATTTTTTCTTGAAACTTTCAATATGCTCAGTGCTCACTGTGTTATAGCGCCTTTTAAAATAATGTTAAATCTATTCATCTACTTCAATAAACAACTGTGCTAGTAACTTAGGTATTTGATTTTCATCATCAATAAATTGAATGCCAACATTAACAGTGCCACTAGCATTTCGGCTATTGCATACTTTCGCTGGCACTCTTATTTCACCATCAATATGACTTTGAATACAAACAAATATTTTTCGTTTATTTACTTTTGTTTTTTCACTTTCACTTTTAAAAGTGAAACCACAGCCTTTAGGTGAAATGTCAATGATAATGCCATTTATCCGTGTATCATTAACCCCACCCATGCCTTCTAACATGATTGCTGAAGGTAAATGAATACTAGTCCTTTGTTGTGTTCGTAACTGGCGGTTTTCAATTTCTTTAGGATACTCAAGAAAAAGTAATTTTTCTGGGTTTAAACTAATACTTTTAATTGATGCTCGAAAAGCAAAACATTCCCCTTTATTCCCTTCCATTAGATAACGCACAATTATGACATTGCCTTCAATCAAAACATCTTTATAGTCAGATACACGAGTAATTTGGGGGTATTTCAATACAATATATTTACCGAGTTCATAGCCAACAAGTGTGAGCTTTAGGCGTAGGGAAACCGGGTGATTTATCTGAAGATCTAAACTCTTTCCTGGCTGCAGCTCGAAGAGCTGAATAGGTTCAGCTATAGTTAAATCGGCCATTTTTTCCTTATAGATTGATCCATATCTTGTAATAAGGATAGTACAAAGCTATCAAAAGAAACAATCTATAGCTTTGATAGCTAAGCCCTGCAACTACATCGCGAGGAATAATGGTTATAAATAGGATTAAATTTTAAAACTATTCGCAATATCTTGTAATGTTGTGGCTAACAGCGCTTGCTCTTTTGCTGTGGTTGCAATCTCTGTTGCACCCGTAGTTGACTCCATTGACTTTTCTTCAACCGTTACCACGTTTTGAGCAACATCTTGAGTGACTACTGCTTGCTCTTCAATAGCCGCAGCAACTTGTTCGGTCATCGCAAAAATATTACTTATTGATGCAGAAATTTCTTTTAACATTACTTCAACATTTCTAGAACTATCAACAGCGGAAGCGGCTTTTGTTTGGCTACTTTCGATAATGTTATAAGCAGCGTTAGCATCACTTTGTAATGAATTAATAAAACTTTCAATTTCTGCTGTAGATTTTTGGGTGCGTTGTGCAAGGGTTCTTACTTCATCGGCAACCACGGCAAAACCTCTACCTTGCTCTCCTGCTCTTGCTGCTTCGATTGCTGCGTTAAGCGCTAATAAGTTGGTTTGTTCAGCAACGGATTTGATTACATCAACAACATTGGTAATATCGTTTGAACTTTTGTGAAGACTACTTATTTGCACAGCCAGACCGTCAATATCCGTAGCGAGATTTTCAATTGACTGATAAGACGTTTTAACCACATTAAGGCCATTTTGCGCTTGCTCATCAGCTTCACGTGCAGAGTTTGCTGTATTTTGAGTGTTGTTGGCAACTTCTTTAACGGTGGCTGATAATTCTTCAATAGCTGTTGCTATGATCGCTATACCATCTTGCTGTTCCATCATGGATTGTGAATTATGTTGGCAGGTTTGTGAGGTTTCTTCTGCGGCAGAAGCGAGCGTAATGCTCGAATTGGATATTTCGCTTATCGCAGCAGAAAATTTTTGTAAGGTTAAGTTTAATGCGGTTGCTATTCCACCTAACTCACTAACGCCTAAGTGTTTAGCTTGCACACTTAAGTCATTGTTATCTCTTACTTGCGCCATAACCCAATTTAAATCTTGCACCCGATTATTTAATTCTTTAATAATGAAATGGCTAATAGTGACTGCTAATAAAATCAGAACACTACTGATAATTATATTCATCAACATTAAAGAAAAAGCGCTACTTTGTTTTTGTTTACTTAATGATAACAGTGAATCACCTAGCTTATTTTCAACTTTCGTTAATTGACCAATGCGACCTGTGGACTGACTAAACCAGTATTCAGAGTCGACAGCAAAACCGCTGTTTTTAGTCTGGGCAATGGCACGTAGCTTTATTACCTCTTTTACCACGGCATTATCTAATGCAGTTTCTAAGAAGTTTTGGTTTTCTTGGTTGGCAAAATGCTTGAAATTATTAAAATAGGTCGCTTGTTGAGTCATTAGGGTAATGAACCTTACTTTCATGCCTGAAGCAAACTCATCAGTGGCAAAAGCACTACTTAACACAGCACGTTCGATACCAGCACGCTCTTTACCTTGCAAAAAATTATAATACGCAATCGTTTCTTTAGTGATAACTGCATCAGAGCTGATCTCTGCATTTAAAGGAGCAATACTGAGGAGTTGTGTATTGAGTTGTGTGTAATATGCCAGGGCATTAGCGATAGTAATGCTTTGCTGGTCAACTTGTTGTCTAATGGTACTTAATTGCTGTAAATCTTGGTTAATTTTATTATTAAGTTGTTCTATGGAGTTAAGTAAAAACTCATTTTTAGCTAAGTAGGTATTACGTTGCTGAGCCTTTGAATTGGTATTGGTGCGTTGGTTTTTTAACTTAAGGGAAAATCTTTCACCTTTAGAGCTAAGAAAGCCCGCGGTCATACCACGCTCTTTTTGTAACTCATGAACTAATTCACTATAAACAATAGACAGCTCAGTTAACTGTGTAATCGTGGACATTTCTTGGCTTGTTTTTATGCTCTGACTAATGGCATTGATGCTGAGCCATAAGAAACCGACTATAGGAAGGGTTAATAAGAGTAAGATTTTTTTTCTGAAGGAAAGGTCTGACAAGCTCATTGATATTCCTTAGTTCTAGAAATGATTAACATAATAACGTTTATTTTAGGGTCATGAGTTTGATTAAACGGTAACTAATATTCAAGTTCATAGTGTCCAGTTACAACTAAAGTCTAATCGTTAGCTATAGCGGAATACTTCACTTGAATAGATATGTTCTTAAAGAATTTTAACATGTTCATTTCATCATTCTTTAAGGTGGATCAATAAAAAGCATCGTGGGAGTTTGTTGATTTAGCACGCATACAGTAAACTAGCGATAATTATTTTTTAGCTAAAAATTTTAAGTGAACATAGCATGTCTCTTTCATCACAAGATTCTCAAGATAGCACCTCAGAAAATTCGTCAAAAGAGGTTAGCGAGAGCACGACACATTTCGGTTATAAAACCATAGAAAAAGAGGATAAAATTTCTATGGTTGCGGGTGTTTTTCATTCGGTAGCTAAACAATATGATGTGATGAATGACTTAATGTCGTTTGGCGTTCATCGATTATGGAAACGTTTTACTATTGACGCAAGTGGTGTGCGCCCAGGTAATAAAGTACTTGATTTAGCTGGCGGAACGGGCGATTTAACGGCGAAGTTTTCAAAACTTGTCGGCCGACAGGGCAAAGTAGTATTAGCCGACATTAATAGCTCAATGCTAAATGTTGGTCGTGATAAATTACGTGATAAAGGTTTAGTGCAGAATATAGAGTATGTGCAGGCGAATGCTGAATACTTACCCTTTGAAGAAAATACTTTTGATATTGTTACCATAGCTTTTGGCTTGCGTAACGTTACTGATAAAGACAAAGCCTTACGCTCTATTTATTCGGTATTAAAACCCGGTGGCCGCTTATTGGTATTAGAGTTTTCTAAGCCAGAATATGAATTGTTGAATAAAGCCTATGATTTTTACTCTTTTAATATTTTACCTAAAATGGGTGAGTTCGTCGCTAAAGATGGCGATAGTTATCAATATTTGGCCGAATCTATTCGCATGCACCCAGATCAAGAGACACTAAAAACGATGATGGACGAGGCCGGTTTTGAACAAACCAGTTATAAGAACCTGACGGGCGGCGTAGTGGCGTTACATAAAGGTTATAAGTTTTAATTACTATGTTACCTTTTCCTGCAATAGTTGGCCCAACCGTAATTTCAACTAGCTTAACCAAGTTGGCTGCTGATTTATTATTGCCGCAAGTTTTACATGCAACACTAGAAGTGATTATAAATAAAGCGCTTTCCTTAAACGTTCGTCAACTTTCATTGGCGCATTTAGAGCAAAAAACGCTGACACTTGAGTTATCTGAATTTGCTTCACCAATGAGTTTCACCGTTGTTGAAAATACTTTTTTGGTTAATGCTAATACCGAACGTAGTGATTGTACAATTCAAACAAGTTTACAGACCTTAAAAAAATTGAAAGCCGAGCAGCAGTTAACTGCCTTGATTAAACAAGGTGAGTTAGATGTTGTTGGTGATATCAAAGTCGCGCAACAATTTGCCGCATTAGCAGAGCAACTTGAAATAGACTGGCAAAGCGAACTGGCTAAGCATATTGGTGATGTGCCAACCCACAAGTTACTTCATGTTGGTAATAAAATTACTGAAAAAGTTAAAGCGACAGTAAAACAGCTGGAAAGTGATGTGAGTGAATATGTTGTGCACGAAAAACGCTTAGTGGTTACGCATAACCAAATTAACGCCTTTAATCAAAGTGTGAATCAAGTGTCATCACAAGTTGAAGAATTATCAGCGCGATTGAATCAGTTAGCCGCTAAAATTTTTGATAACTCAAGTATTAGTCCAAGCGCTAACTCAAACACCAATAGCCACCACAAATAATAGGAAATAAAAACTCCGTGAGCAGTATTCGTCTCTATAAAATAGTGAAAACTTTTTTAAACTTTGGTTTAGATGACATGGTGCCTGCGCACTTATTACCTTGGTATGCCAAGCTTGGTCGTATCAGTTTATTTTGGCTAAGAAACAAACATAAAAACAAATCGGCTGAGCAGCGTTTTCGTTTAGCTATTGAGCAATTGGGGCCAGTTTTTATTAAGTTTGGTCAAATGTTATCAACGCGCCGAGATTTATTAGCACCTGAGTTAGCCGATGAATTAGCGTTACTTCAAGATAGAGTTACCCCTTTTTCTGGCGAAGAAGCGCAGCAGCTAATTATTGATGCCATGGGTATTGAATTATTTGAACAACACTTTAGTGACTTTGATCTTGAACCACTTGCCTCTGCCTCAATTGCACAAGTACATACCGCTACATTGCATGAGCATGGCCGCGAAGAAAAAATTGTTATTAAGGTGCTGCGACCAAACATTAGTAAAACCATATTGGCAGACATCAACGTTATGTCTTTGTTCGCAGGTATTGTTGCCCGTTGGTTACCTGATGGTAAGCGCTTACGGCCAAAAGAAGTCGTGGCGGAGTACCGTAAAACTATTCTTGATGAACTCAATTTAAACCGAGAAGCGGCTAATGCTATTCAGTTAAAGCGAAACTTTGAACAAGGCAGTGAATTTGACAAAGCGCTTTATGTGCCAACCATTCACAGCGAATATAGCTTTGAGAACATACTCGTTATGGAGCGAATTTACGGCATAGGTGTTGGCGAAATTGATACGTTAAATAAACTTGGCGTTAATATGAAACTTCTGGCTGAACGCGGTGTTGAAGTATTTTTTACCCAAGTATTTCGTGATAGTTTTTTTCATGCTGACATGCACCCAGGTAATGTTTTTGTTGATGCAACTCATCCTAACGATCCCACATGGATCGCCATTGATTGCGGTATAGTCGGCACACTGAATCGAGATGACAAACGTTACCTAGCAGAAAATTTCGTTGCCTTTTTTAATCGCGATTATCGTAAAGTAGCACAGCTGCATGTTGATTCGGGTTGGGTACCTGCCAGTACCAGTGTTGATGAATTTGAATTTGCTATTCGCACAGTGTGCGAGCCTATCTTCAATAAACCTTTAGCGGAAATTTCCTTTGGCCAAGTACTGGTTAATTTATTCAACACTGCACGTCGTTTTAACATGGAAGTACAACCCCAATTAGTCTTATTACAAAAAACCTTACTTTACATTGAAGGTTTAGGACGTCAGTTATACCCACAGTTAGATTTATGGCAAACGGCTAAACCTTTTTTAGAAAACTGGGTGAAAGAACAAATGGGCGTTAAAGCCGTCTTCGCTAAAATTAAAGAAAACTTACCTTTTTGGAATGAAAAATTACCTGAACTACCAGACTTGGTATACGACTACTTAAAAGCAGGTAAAGAAAATCAGTATCAACAAGCACAATTGATGGAAAAACTGTTATTGCAACAAGCCAAGCAAAGCCAACGAGTGGTTTATAGTGTACTTATTGGCGCTAGTATTATTGCAGGGGCTATTATTTTAAGCTGCTGATGAGTAGGTAGCCTAACAAGTTCAAACCATAAACTTACATGTCATTTTATAACTCTAAACGTTTTTAGCAGCAAAAAGGTTAAGACTGAAAGCGCTGAACTTTAATTAAGTACACCACGCGACCGCGATGGTCGTTTGGAACCTCTCCTTGTAAAACACACACGCGATATTACCTACTTCATTTTTCCCGCCTAAGACGGAAAAATATGCCGATGAGTTTCTTTTTAGTCTATAGTCTATAGTACAAATCATTCATCAATTACGCTATTGTCCAATTGATTCAGCTTTATAAAATGTGTTGATTAAAAATGAAATATAAGAATATATTGCCGTTAATGATAATAATCAGTTTTTTTGTTCTTAATGCTGTCGCTTCGGCTCAAAACATCAGTAAAAATGAGATAAAAGGCGCTTTCATTTTTAATTTTGTTAAACATACCACGTGGCCAAATAAACCAAAAGATCAGGAGATCATTCTTGCGGTCTATGCGGACAGCGATTTTTATGAATCAGTCAGAGAATCCTTTTCAAATAAAAAAATAAATGGTCAAGCTATTCAATTTTTATTAAGCAACAACATTGAAGATATCAAACGTTATCACGCTGTAATTATTCAAGAAAAGTTTAATGATTCACTTGATGATATTGCTTTTGCTTTGCGAAAAACAGATACCTTACTCATTACGCAAAACAGTATTAGTAAAAAAAACGTCATGATTAACTTGGTGACAAGCACAAAAAATAATCGTTTATCGTTTGAGGTAAATAAGTCTAATATTTTGTATGAAAATTTATCAATATCTAGTGAACTTCTATTGTTAGGAGGTACGGAGCTAGACGTAGCTATTTTGTATCGCGAAACAGAATCTGCGATGCAAGATATTAAAAAACATGAAAATCAAATGATCGCTAATCTTGCTTTATTAAAAAATCAATTAGAGCAAAATGAACAAGGCTTAAAAGAGAAAAAAAGTGAACTTGATGAACTACGGTTGCAAACTAAAAAGCAACAACGTAATTTCTTATTAATGAAAGAAGAACTCGCGTTTAAATTCGAAGAAAAAGAGCAAACATTAATTAAAATTTCGGCACAAAAAAATAAAGAAATATTAGCTTCACAAGTGATATTAAAAAATAAAATCCATGAAATAGAAATGAGAAAATCAGAAATTACAGCCATGGAAGCAGCCATTGTCAGCAATCAGTTAAAAATAAATAGACAAATTAAAAAGATAAATAATCAGCAGTCAGAAATTATCACTAAAGATGAACACATTAAATCGAGAAATACCTACCTTGCGATTACGTTAATTTTATTTTTTATTGCCTCTTTGTTCACGGTAATAATTGGCGTTCTTTTTGTTCGTAACCGTAAAACAACAAAAGAGTTGCAAGTTACGCTCAATAACCTAAGAAAAACTCAGGCTCAGCTTGTTCAATCTGAAAAAATGGCATCGTTAGGTTTATTAACCGCAGGGGTTGCACACGAAATGAATACGCCATTAGGCATCATAGTGACGTCATTGAGTATTATTGAAGATGATATAGAGGCGCTTGAAAATAAAATTGATAATAATGAGTTATCTAAACGTAATTTATTACATTCTCTTGGTGAGATAAAAGAATCGACTGCGATTTCATCCACGCCTCTTTCTCGATTAGTTATGATTGTTAATAATTTCAAACAACTGGCTGATGAACACGCCTATGAAGAGCGAAGGTCTATTGATGTAAAAACTTATATCGATGAAATAATGAATACACTCTCCAGAGAGCTAAATTCGAAAGGTATTTCATATGAAATAAATGGCGATAAAGATTTCACTATTATTGTTATCCCAGGGTCATTAGTACAAGTGTTAACTAACTTAGTAACTAATGCAATGCTGCATGCATTTTCCAATGATGATAGCCAGCAGCATGCACAGATAACGATAAATTTGACTAAAACTAACAATGATGCCATTGAGATTGAATTTTCAGATAATGGCGTAGGCATGGACGAAATTGTTTTGAAAAATATTTATGAACCCTTCTACACAACAAAGCGCAGCAAAGGTGTAACGGGGTTAGGTATGAACATCGTTTACAATATTGTCCAACAAAAATTGCAAGGCTCCATGGATATAAAAAGTGTTTTAGGTATTGGTACAACAGTAATGTTGACCTTACCTGTCGATATTACTAAGGAACAGGATCAGTAGGAAAAACCGAAGGACTTATTTTTGTTGAATAAACGAATCGTAATGTTATTTATTCAATGTGTTTTCATTGCTTAAGTTGACATATTTAGCTCTTTGAATTTTATCGCTCTCCAAAGAAAAAACATCCACTTTTAAATTTCCATGACCATTAAGTAATCTAGCAATAAAATCTTCAGTGTTAACTCTATAGGGCTGTCCATCGTTGACTAAATTAGCCTCAATAAAACTTAATGCAACACCAGAGAAAGGTCCCTTTAAAGCAGATGTTAGTGTTGGAGCAGTATGCTGCATAACACCCTGTGTTTTATAAAAACATTCTTCTTTATTAATAAGTTATTCTAAATTCTTTTGGCGAGCAGGAGGTTATTTATATAAATATTAATATAAATAACGTATCCTCCATTTTTAGAAAATAACAGCTAAATTAGCGCTAATGTTACAATTTAACCAAAAGAGACTCCTAACACTATGTATAAAACTATCTCATTACTATTTCTATGTCTGGCATTTACTACATCAGCAGCTGAAACTGAGCAATTATTTGTTCCTGGTTATTATGCAGGAATTAATTTAGGGTCTGCAAAAATGGATGGAGGAAGTGGGTTGCAGGATTTTTCTTATCTTAATGTAGGTTTTAATGGAGGCTATCAATACACATCTAATTTTAGTGCAGAGCTTTACGCTAGTTTCTCCTCAACGGGTAAGAAGGATGACTATGTGTCTTCTCTTTTGGGTACAGAAGTTAAAGCTGAACAGAATGTCGCAGGTATCTACGCAGTAGCAAAAACGAGTGGAGCATTCTATGGAAAAGCAAGATTAGGAATTGCTCAGTCACGTTTTAGCTATTCGGCAGGGGGTTATGAAGATGATTCAAATGGAGATATAGGTCTGTCGTATGGTGTTGGTGTCGGCATTACCAATGAAAACATATCATGTGAACTTGAATACATTATTTTTCCAACGGTTGATGACCCTATATTTGATAATACTGACTATGATATTAGTATCCTGTCTTTAGGTCTTTCTTGGGCGTTTTAGTCAACATTGATATCACCTATAATAAATTTTCGATGGAATATGACTTGTTATCGATTCAACGGGGACTTAACTTAAAGACGTCCCAGCTGAAGTGCTAGTTTTTGGTGGTATTATCTTTGTGATCTTCATATACCTATCAGACCTCAAGGTGCTGAAATTTGCATCTTGAGGTCTGATGGGCATAAACCCTAAATTATTTAGCTAGATTTTTATTTTTTAGCTTCCTTCGCTTTAGCGAGCTGAGCGCGTAAACCTGCCATGCCTTGTGTATTCGACTTTTCAACATGCTCTTGAGTTTTTTTCTTTACCGCACCCAACTCCCAATTCAAATCATCTTGCGGTAATTCATGTAAAAATAGACTCGCTTCCGTACGCGTTAGCTCGCCATACTGGCGAGGTTCTTTAGCGTAAGTGAATATTAACTCACGTTGTGCACGGGTAATGCCTACATAAGCTAAACGGCGTTCTTCTTCAATACTGCCTTCTTCCATGTCAATTAAAAACACATAAGGAAATTTAAGCCCTTTTCATGCGTATTTCAGCTGCTTTGGCGCTTGGCGAAGTATCGTAGAGAAAATCTTCGTAATTGATTACGTTCCATATTTTTTAGCACAACCGTATCAAATATAGCCATACATCAGTCAACATTTTCCAAAAAATTGTACATCTGTTGATGTTAATTTACGCTTACTTTACTAGGAGTACTGATAGCAAAGAGAAATTGGAAGGCACGATGATAAATAACACAAAATCACAACTCTTAGATAAAATTCAACAATTACATGAGCGGTTAATAAGAGAGCGAAAAATTTCGGCTGAAGAACTAGAAAGAGCAGTTGCAGAAGTTAAGATATCAAAAGGTATAATCCCAATCTGTAGTTATTGTAAAGAAATTCGAAATAATGATGATAAATGGGAGCCGATAGAAATGTATATTATGCGTCATTCTGATGCTCAATTCAGTCATGGTGTTTGTCCAAAATGCTATACACAAGTTATTAAAGAGGCGGGGTATATTGAACGATAAACAAAGCGCAATATCACCTTTGTGCATTAAGGACACTCTTAAATCTATTGAGCGCATTGATTGAACTCAAAGAATAAAGCAGAAATTTTGGTTTTTGATTTAGGATGCGTAAGAACTGACAACTTGTCCCGTAAGATGATACAAGTAATGTTCTTCAATGGCATAGAATTAAAGCTGATAATAGGTTGCCTAGCCTATTATCATATATAGGATGTAGTTTATGGAAGATTCGCTTAGTTACCTTAATTTTCCGGCACTGATAATTGATGGAAAAGGTCATGTTGTACTTCGTAGTAAGTCGATTAAACGTCAATATAAAATAAATGAAGGTGACGATTTCTTTTCTTATTGCAATGAAAATTCTCACCTAGCAGAGTTTATTTTAAATCTTTCCAACTTACCATTAGGCTCAAACGATAAATGTTTAACTCGATTAAATTTTAGCAATTCTCTTATCGATGTTTCTATTACGGTTATTAATAAAAATCCCGCCCAAATATTAATTGAACTTAATGCTGAATTGGCCCAAGCGTTTGGTGAAGAGCTGTTTTTTAAAGACTTATTAAATAACTCCAGTAACTTGCTTTCTTTAATCGATAGGAACTATCGATATGTCTCGGTGAATGAACAATACAGCCTTCATTGGCATTTACCTCATAATGAAATAATTAATAGCCATGTCAGCACAGTGCTTGGTGAAGAAGCGTTTAATCGCGTGGTAAAAAAAGAATTAGATTTATGTTTTACAGGTAAAATAAGAGTTTATACTGATTGGTTTTATTCTGAAAATAGCAAACAAATGTCTTTTTTGAAAGTAGCCTATCATCCTGTTTTAGATGATGACTCTGGAAAGGTTAAATCAGTTGCTGTAACGGCAACTGATATTACAGATGTATATGCTAACCATGAATTACTTTCTCATAAGGCATTTCACGATTCATTAACTAAGCTTTACAATCGTTATGCACTTTTGGATTATTTTGACAAAATAAACTCGACGTTAACAAGAGAGCATTCTTATTGTTTGGTTATGATTGACTTGGATGATTTTAAGAAAATAAATGACAAAAACGGCCATATATTTGCAGATGAGTTACTCATATTATTTTCAAGTGAATTAAAGAGCATGTTACGCCAAGATGATTTTTGTTGTCGCTGGGGGGGGGATGAATTTATATTATTGTTAGCAGAAAAATATCCTGTACAACATAACCTTTCTCGACAAAATATAACCACAAGGCTGAGTCAACTCGAAAACAAAAGGTATGTAATACAAAAGAAAGAAACTCTTTTAAATTTTACCTTTGGTTTATCTTTTTTTCCTGAGCAAGGTCATAAATTACAAGACTTAATTGATATCGCTGATAACGATATGTATAAGATGAAAAACACTTAAATAAATCTATTTGGGCGTTTGGTAAATAATAATTTAAATTGTAACAGAGACTTGCATCGCTAAATTTTCAATGAAGATATCTTCATTTTTAAATGTATTGTCTTTCATTTTGTTAGAACTAAAATTCAGCGCCCCATACGTTTCCGTTTTTATAAATAGGCGCACGAATATACGCTTCCCAAGGCATTGTTTTCGCTGATGACTGCGACTATTTATACAAATTATTGCAATGCGACTAATAATAACCAAGTTTAATGAAAGGGCTTCAAGACCATTAGAAAGTATATCGCTATACTTAGCACCTACATCTTGCGCTAAAATGCCTCAAGACTGATTTTCAAATGAACAATTTATCATTGTCTTTCATTTCGATAGTGTACTTTTTATATAATTTAGTAAAATGGCCAGGGTGCTTAAAACCAACAGCATAGGCCGTTTCTGCTAAAGTTTTATGAGTATTGCTTTTAATTAATTCGTGAGCCATCCCTAACCTCATTTGCCGGATAAACAATGCAGCACTTACTCCGCTTTCCTTTTTTAATTTACGCTGTAATGTTGAACGGCTCATAAATAAATGCTCACTCAAAGCATTTACGTCAAAATTACTATCACACATGTTCTTTAGTATCGTTTTTGATACTTTTGTCATAAAGTTTGCTTTAGGGTTTTGGTTAGTATGCTCCTCCAAAAATTCCAAACGATCTACCAAGAATTTCAATCCCATATCTTCTAATAATTTTTTCAGTCGGAATAATTCTATATCTGCCTTTTTTCTTGCTGTTGATTCAATGGATGTTATTAATATACTTTCAATTTGGCCCGCTTTACTTTCGACTGGTATAATAGTTGAGTGATACCATCGTTCGTTACCTTTTAAATCAACTAGTTTCCCCTCTTGTTTAACTACTTTATTGTTTTTCAATGCCTTACTTAAGTTTTTAATCATACTTTCGCGAAACGACTGAGGATAGAAACTAAAAGGATAGGGCTTATTATAAAAGCTAGTGATATTATTAATATTAAGAAATTTAATTCCTGCAGCACTCATAAATTGTAAGTTAAAATCAAGATCCAAAATTTTAATACACAGGGGAAGGTTTTCTAGAATAGAAGTTGTTTGTGTCACAAAAAAGTTAGATTTTAATATAGAGCTTATAGGCAGAGAGGTGGGATTTTTTAATGAACTAATTTTTGGTTCATTTTCATCGACAACAGGTTTTTCACTCATAAGTATACATCCATTTCCTACTCTATTTAAATGTAATGTACATTGCATTCAAATAATATCTTTTAAGATATGTTAGTGCCGCTTTAAAATTATATCTATTGCTCATGGTAATATTAGCAAGAGGTTGAAATTATGTAATAGACTATTTCTATATTGACTAATTTACGCCTGTATTTGCTCTGTTTGTGCTAACTATAGCAAACTGCCGTTAACTGAATCCTAAAACAAAAATATATTGATAAATGGCTTGATGGTATTGAGCTACCTAAAGGTACTTCTAGTTCATATTTGCTTAGTCACGCTAATATCATACGTAAACAAAAATGAATTAATTCAATCTATTGCTTGTAGACTAACGGGTAGTGACTTTAATGTTAAACAGTTTGTACAAGTGTTAAGCATTGTTGATGGGAAAGTGTGTGATGGAAAAAAGGCAATAATCAATCAGCTATTGAATTATTTATCATTTTTAAGCGCCAAAAAATAATAACTCTTAATTTTGTAATGTATCAGAGCAATTAAGTGCAAATGAACTGATTTTGTTTTTTTTAATTTTTTAAGATAAATCTTATTTTTTAGCTGCTTTCGCTTTAGCGAGTTGAGCGCGTAAACCTGCCATGCCTTGTTTATTTGATTGCTCAACATGCGCTTCGGTTTTCTTCTTCGTTGCACCTAATTCCCAATTTAAATCATCTTGCGGTAATTCATGTAAAAATCGACTTGCTTCGGTACGTGTTAGCTCACCATACTGGCGTCGTTCTTTAGCGTAAGTGAATATTAACTCACGTTGGGCGCGAGTAATGCCAACATAAGCTAAACGGCGCTCCTCTTCAACACTGCCTTCGTCAATGCTGCTTTGATGCGGTAATAAACCTTCTTCCATGCCAATAAGGAAAACGTAAGGAAACTCTAAGCCTTTTGATGCATGTAAAGTCATTAGCTGCACCTGATCGTTGCTGTCTTCTTCTTCGTTACGCTCCATCATGTCACGTAAGGTTAATCGTGTAACAATTTGTGGTAAGGTCATTGGCTCTTCGTCATCGCTACCTTCCAACATTTGCGTAACCCAACTGAACAGTTCGGTGACGTTTTTCATACGCATTTCAGCTGCTTTAGCACTTGGCGAAGTATCGTAGAGGAAGTCTTCGTAATTTATTTCACGGATCATTGTTCGCAATACCGCTGCAGTATCACCACGTTCAGCTTGATCGCCAACATCAACTAGCCACTGAGTAAAGGCTTGCAATATCATTAAAGGACGACCATAAAGTGTTTGTTCTAAACCTAATTCAAAACTCGCGGCAAACATACTTATTTGCCGCATATTGGCGTAATTACCCAGCTTTTCTAGCGTGGCAGGGCCAAGTTCACGTTTAGGTACATTGACGATGCGTAAAAAGGCATTGTCATCATCTGGATTAACTAAAACACGCAGGTAAGCCATAATGTCTTTAATTTCGGAGCGTGAGAAAAAGGAGGTTCCGCCACTAATTTTATAGGGTATACGGTTTTGCATTAGCGCTTTTTCTAATAAACGAGATTGATGGTTACCGCGGTATAAAACAGCATAATCTTTATATTGGCTGCGATTCATAAATCGATGACCAATTAACTCGCCAATCACTCGTTCAATTTCGTGATCTTCATTTTTTGCCTGTAATATTCTCAGCTCTACACCGTAGGCAAGATCACTAAAGAGTGCTTTGTCATACACATGGGGGTTATTAGCAATAAGAATGTTGGCACATTTTAAAATTCGACCACTAGAACGGTAGTTTTGCTCTAATTTTATTAATTTTAGTTGAGGAAAATCTTTACCTAATAAAATTAAGTTTTCAGGCTTAGCCCCGCGCCATGAATAAATAGATTGGTCGTCGTCACCCACTACGGTTAAACGGGCGCGTTCTCCTGCAAGTAATCTTACTAATTCATATTGGCTAGCATTGGTATCTTGGTACTCATCAACTAATAAGTAGCGAATTTTACTTTGCCAACGGTCGCGCACCTCAGGATAGTTTTTTAATAACAAGGTTGGAATTAAAATAAGATCATCAAAGTCGAGTGCATTATAAGCGCGCATGTGTTGATGGTAGCGTTGATAAAACTCAGCATATTCAATCGTACTAGCATCCGTTGCTGCTTTTAATGCGGCATCAGGTAACAAGAGCTCATTTTTCCAATTTGAAATCATGCTTTGTAATTTACTTAGTAAGTCTTTATCGCCATCGAGCTCATCAAGGGTTAATTCTTTTAATAACGACAAGGTATCTTGATCATCAAATAAGGTGAAACCGGGCTTATAACCCAACACTTTAATTTCTCGGCGTACTATGTCTAAACCTAATGAGTGAAAGGTAGAAACGGTTAAACCTCGGGTTAAGTCTTTGCCGAGAATTTTTTTAATACGCTCTTTCATTTCACGAGCCGCTTTATTGGTAAAAGTTACTGCGGCAATATTGCGTGCTTTGTAATCACACTTTTCGATTAAATAAGCAATTTTTTGACAAATAACGCCAGTTTTACCTGAGCCCGCGCCCGCAAGTACAAGGCAGGGGCCACTAACATATTTTACGGCTTCATTTTGTCCGGGATTCAGTTTCATTACTTTTTAAGCTACTTTATACAAATTAATCATCGAGGTGAGGATTTTACCTGTTTTTACTCTTTGGCAAAACAGTTACAATGCAAGACAAGTGAAAATTGTAGGGAAATTATTATGATCAATGCTAAAAAAATTGAAGAAATAGCCAAACAAGTGACTGACGCTATTCCGCCGAGTGTTAAAAATATAGCCGCTGATTTTGAGGATAAAGCCAAATCAGTATTACAAAATAAGCTTTCTCAGCTTGATGTTGTTAGCCGAGAAGAGTTTGATGTGCAAACACAAGTATTGATTAAAACGCGAGCGAAATTAACGGAGCTTGAAGCAAAGTTAGCTGAGTTAGAAGCGAAAATATCTGCAGAGTAAATAATACTTAATTATACCTGATAAACAAAAATGAGAATCCATGACATCACCTAGCAACATTTTATCAAAAAGCACTTCTTCAGCAATTACGTGTTTTAAAGCTTACGACATTCGTGGAAAATTAGGCTCCGAGCTTAATGTTGATGTGGCTTATCGTATTGGTCGAGCATTTTCCGAGCACACGCAAGCTAAAACAGTTGTTGTTGGCGGTGATATTAGACTAACGAGTGAAGAACTAAAAAAAGCACTGGCTAAAGGTTTAATGGACGGTGGTACCGATGTTATTGATTTAGGTTTAGCCGGCACTGAACATATATATTTTGCGACAAGTTATTTAGCGTGTGATGGCGGCATTGTCGTTACAGCAAGTCATAACCCTATTGATTATAATGGTATGAAGTTAGTACGTGAAAATTCAAAACCGATTAGTGGTGATACAGGCTTATTTGATATTCAGGCGTTGGCAGAAAAAAATGATTTTGTGGCCGCAGCGCAGCAAGGTAAATTAACTTGTCATAACATTAGCGATGCTTACACCGAACACTTATTGACTTATATTGATGTAAATAATCTCGTTGCTCTGAAGCCTTCATCAGACACATCAATTAACAAGCCACTTAAATTAGTGGTTAATGCCGGTAATGGCACTGCAGGGCCAGCACTTGACGCGATTGAAGAGGCTTTTAAAGCCTTAAACGTAGCGGTTGAATTTGTCAAAATACACCATCAGCCCGATGGTAATTTCCCCAACGGTATCCCTAATCCACTTTTGATAGAAAATCGTGCTGCTACACGTGATGCGGTGATTGAGCACAAGGCTGATATGGGCATTGCTTGGGATGGTGACTTTGATCGCTGTTTTTTATTTGATGAACAAGGCGAATTTATTGAAGGTTATTATATTGTTGGCTTATTAGCTGAAAACTTCCTTAATAAAAGCACGTCTACAGCACAAAAAATTATTCATGATCCGCGATTAACGTGGAATACCATTGATATAGTAAAAGAAGCTGGCGGCCAAGCTATTCAAAGTAAAACAGGCCATGCTTTTATTAAAGAGCGTATGCGCAGCGAAGATGCCGTTTATGGTGGTGAAATGAGTGCTCATCACTATTTCCGTGACTTTTTCTATTGTGATAGCGGCATGATCCCGTGGTTACTTATTGCTGAGCTAGTTTGTTTACGTCAACAGCCATTATCTAGCCTAGTGAAAGCACGCATTGCTGCCTATCCTTCGTCAGGTGAAATTAATAACAAAATTGCTGATCCTAAAGCCGCCATAACACGCGTATTTGATTTTTATCAGTCACAAGCACAAGTGATTGATAACACAGATGGCATCAGTATGGAGTTTGGTACTTGGCGTTTTAATTTACGCAGTAGCAATACTGAGCCAGTAGTACGTTTGAATGTTGAAAGTAAAGCTGATGAGGCGTTGATGCATGAGAAAACCCAACAGGTACTCAATTTGTTATTGGCAGAGTAAACTGTATGACGAAGAAGGACCTTAATTCTCAAGCATGTTATCAAGCGTTAAGCTTTACTGACTTTACAGATCAGTATCAAACTAACATGCCTGAGCCAAGGTTATTTGAATTGTCATTGCCTTGGCTTGAAGCCACTCAACAGTTTATGCTTGAATCTGAAGATAACTTACTTGTACATTGCCTTTATAATAACCAACAAAAACTATTAATTGCTTGGCCATTAGTACATCAGCAAAACAGTAAACAAATAAAGTCATTAAGCAGTTTTTACTCGGCTATTACTGAGCCTATCTATTTTACTCACAACAGTGCAGACGAAAACAAACATTATTTAAGGCAGTTGTTTGACTTTATCGAGCAATATTTTAGTGGCAAAGAAAATAATTGGCGAAGTATGCAGCTTGGTCCGTTTGATCAAAATAGCGTTGTATCAAAGGTCATTGTTGAGTACTTTCCTTTTCATAAAGTGTTTTCACAAACGGATAATATTTACCAAACAGCGCTGAGTGATTTTGAAAAATATTATCAACAACGTCCGAGTAAGCTGCGCAATACCATTAAAAGGCGTGGTAAAAAATTAGCAAAAGCGCATCAATATGAAACTTGTATTATTAGCGAACTGTCCGATTTTCCTTTAGCTTTTGATCATTACAAAACTATTTATCAACAAAGCTGGAAAGGAGAAGAACATAGTTTTGCTTTTATTGAGCATGTTTGCCTTGCCGCGTTACGTGAAAATAAATTACGCTTAGGGCTACTTTATATTGATGGTGAAGCGGTAGCGGCGCAAATTTGGTTTGTGCAAACGAGTGAGTTACTCGCAGGTCAAAGTGAAGGTAATGTTGCTGAAAAGAATGTTTCAATTTTTAAGTTGGCCTACAAGCCTAATTATCAAGAATATTCGGTTGGTTCATTATTATCAATGGCATTATCAGAACATGTTATTCGCCAAGATAATGCGACCAGTATCGAATTTGGCATGGGTGGCGAGCCTTATAAAAGTGACTGGCTAGAAAGTAAAAAACAGCGTGTGGCTTATCAAATTTTTAATCATCAGTGTTTTTATGGTAAGTTAGCCGCTATTCGTCATGTTTTTTTAGCTAAAATACGCTCGAAAATTACTCGCTTATTATTTAAGTAAGTCTACATAAATTGCCCGCAGGAAGGCTGAAGTAATATGAATTTAGTGCAAACCGTACAACAGCTTATTAATATCTTAACAGCAGTTATCCCTAATTATGACCATGATTTTTGGTCAACGGATACCGAATTATTTGGCGCTATCGCTGAATTTGATTCGATGGCAATTGTGACTATTATTGGTGAAATTGAAGAACAGTTTGATGTAACATTTGATGATGATGATATCAGTGCTGAAAATTTTGCGACGGTGGCTAGCCTTGCTGAATTAGTGCTTAACTATAGCCGTTAAAGATACAGTCGTTAATACTCCACGAAGTTATCCCTATGATTAATATCAATGCTGAATTTTTCCAAGGC
>JAWSUX010000575.1:0-682 GCA_033852215.1 Colwellia sp.
ATTTGATGTGATAAGGTGCATTGCAAACGAGAGTCGTTTGATAGTTGCCACTGTGAATTGTTGAGATCTGCGCTGTACTGACGAATGCCCGCCTGTGCTTCATTTAATGTCAAAAAGACAAAAAAAACAGATAAAAAATAACTCATTAATGTAGGTAGTTTTTTCATATTGCAACGCACTTTTGTCATTCACTTACACTGTAACTAATACGCCAACTAAAAAATAATAATAGAATGGCCATTTTCATTTAATTAAGTGAAGTATAATAGATATATAAAGGTATCGCCTTAATTCAAGATAACTTTAACAGTTTATCAATAAATTATCGCCTACAATTTATACTAAATAACGCCCTCTACAATTATAAAACTTTAACTGTCGACTAACTATCATTCATACTCTCGTTATTTATTTGTTTTTCTGCGATAATTAGTACTAAATTTATAACCTCATTTTCATTTAGTTAACTAATGCCAGAATCAAGTAACCAAAACCAAATAGCCAAACAAACACAATCCATAAAAGACAAGTTAGCTGAAGAGATAAATAAAACCGCTTTTGCTAAACGCTTTCGAGGTTATTTCCCCGTTGTTATTGATGTTGAAACAGCAGGGTTTAATGCACAAACAGATGCCTTATTAGAGCTAGCTGCCTCGGTATTAGACTTGGATGAAACGACAGG
>JAWSUX010000115.1:0-9515 GCA_033852215.1 Colwellia sp.
AATAAATTATCAGCGTCGAATGAAGGGAAATTTAACGGCTGAGGCAAGCTTAACTACAGAGCAAGTTTCTCAAATAGAACAAGACGAAAAAGGTGCTATTGAAATAGCAGTTGTTATTCATGATGAATCTGGACAGGAGCCAATAGTTTGTTGTATGGACTGGGCATGGGTCACTAAAAAGACAGCAATAAAGTGATAAATTTGGCTCAACTGCGGTATGAATAATGTCTTGCTAACATGAATAGTATAAACTAACAGGTAGGAATTGAGTAATGTGGGTAGTGGTTTGGAAAACGCTAATTTGATTAAAAATAATAATGAACTTCAGTTCGAAAATGATAAAGCTGATAAAGCTGATAAAGCTGATAAAGCTGGACTTGAAAAGCCTTACCTCAAAATCACGAGTTATTTTATTATATTTTGTTTGTTTGTTTTTGCTAGTTTTTGGGCATTAAGCTTGTTTGTTTACCAGCAGCAAAAATACATTGACCTGATTGAGCAGCAGCATGAATCGCTAGACAAACAATTATTGCAAACTTCTTATTTACTAAGAGCCGATAGCCTTATTGAATTATTGTCTACAAATCAAAATATAAGTGATTATATTACTGCCCAGAAAGAACTTCGCGGCATAAATAAGCAACTAACCTCAATAGATTCCCAACATCAACATATATACCGAAAATGGCAATTAAAAGCTAAGTCACAGCAAGATCTTGCTAAGCGTATATCTCTGTACCATATGCGTAATCAGAAAATTAAAACGGCATTTGTGCAGCAATTATCGAACGTATTAACGACAATTGAAAAGCAGCAAAGAGCAGCTACAGATAAAGTTGAATTAATATACTTGAAAAAACAATTGCAACATTTGTCTGTTCTTGTTGAGTCGTTAGACTTACATACGCCATTGAAGTTTTTTGAGCGGTTACGAGAAGACGCAGAGAGCGTATTTTCTTCCAAACCATTTTTAGCGGCTCATAAAAATAGAAATAAAAATGACAAGGTGTCGGTGCTTGAGCAACAATTGTTAGCGCTTGAAGAACTTGCTTTGTCGCAAGGCCTATTAGCTAAATGGCAAGGACATTTACGTTTAGCGAACAAGTACTATCAACAGTTGTTTGAGGTGCAAGAACAAGTCACGGAGCTACTTCAAAAACTAACAACCGAAACTATGGATAAAGTAAGCCGTGCTCAGCCTTTGAATCAAAAAAATATTACGACTCTTTCTCATCAGCAATTACCGTTAATTTTTATTATTAGTTTTATCATCCTTTGCGTTTTTTTTGCCAGCTTATTTTGGTTTATACGTCAGCGTATTAAAAATTATAGCCTTAAGTATGATGAACTTTTTATGCGGATGAAAAATTTACAACAGCACTTACAGCAAGCTAAATACAGCGATAAAGAATTCGAGTGCTTGGAGAAAGAATTCAAGCAGCAGCAAGAGAAGTTAACTATTGCGCATGACAATGAAAAACAACAAACATCGTCTTTTGATTTATTCAAATCTACAACGAATGTCCAAGTCCAAATGCAGCTTGCTATAAAGCAAAATTATAATCAGGCATTAGTTGATATTAACTTGTCACAACTTAACTCACTTGCCCTATTGTCATTAAAAGGAACGTCATTAGAAAAGAAACCATCAGAAGAAGTGTCGGCAGACGAATATGTATATCAACTTTATGTTTATAGTCGCGCCTTATTCGTGCGATTAAATCAGGAAAAACTATATAGCTATTTGCAAACGGATAAGGCGACCTTGTCCCTTAATGACGTTAATCTAGTTACTGAAATACAGGCGATATGCCTTAATCAGTTATGTGGAATAAGCCATCAAAATAATCAANNATAGATAAGACAATTCAAGCAGCAGTAAAACTGGATGTTGATATTTTTTCAGAGCTCATACGTGTTTTTATTCAGTTACTTTTAGCAGAGCAAAGTGGTGTTGATTTAGCAATTACCTTGGCTTTACAAGATAAAAATGACGGGCAACAAAATCTATCTTTTACTGGCGTGGTACAAATAATTTGTAAAGAGGAAAACGCCAGTCAAGCAGAGATTAAACCCAGCTTACCAACATTATTACAATATATTCATGAAGGTAATAAGCAAGTACAAGAAAACGAGTTGTTAAGTTATTTTTATACGCTATTAACACATCAACATGGTGATCTTGTATCGGTAATGTTAACTGAACAAGGTTATCAGTTAAGTTTCATCATGCCATTAGCGGTTATGAAAAAGTGCGAGCCAATTGCTGATTCTGATTTATTAGTAAAACCTAATGCTTTTATTAATCAAGCAGAATTAATCAATTTGAGACAAAGTTATCAAGCTCAAGCCATTGAAGTATTGTTAGCGGTAAAAATACCTAAAGCACGACAAGAGTTATTGCAGTTATTACAATCTTTTGGTTTACAAGTGACTTTAGTTACTCATGCCGTTACTCAGAAAAAGCAATGGAAAAGTGGTCGTTTTTCACTATTAATAACCGAATTTGAGCAATCACCGTTTGTCGACTTCACTGATAATTTAGCTGATGGCAGTCGGCTTCAACGGGGTATATTCAGCTTAGGGCACTCGTTCACTTTACCTAACGATGATAAAATTTCTGACTGGCATGTAGCAAAATTAGCTGAAAGCTTAAATCTTACGGCATATATTAAACAATTGGCTACGGTTCTGTCACCTTGGTTAAAGATCAAAACCTCTAATGCCGTTGTATCTACTAAAAATAAACAGAGTATCAAAGTATCTCAGGCTAATATTTCGCCGCTACTTGAGCAAAAATCAAGCTTGAATAGTCAAATTAAAGCCGCTTTCGACTTTGAATTATATTTTTTAAATCAGGGCTCTGCGGAATTAGCGTTATATATGTTAGATGATTATATTGCTGAAAATTTAGCATTAGTTACAAAGCTAACTCAAGCCTTAGCGTTAGAGGATTTTAACATAGCCAGTGATGTTATTTCATCATTATTACTTAACGGTAAGATACTTGCTGCGACAGAATTAATACAATGTTGTCATCATTGGCAGACGTTGTTATCAATAAAGCACAGCTCATCAGAAAATAAGAAAGAAGAAAATAATGCTCTACAAGCTAAACTATTAAGTAAAACCAAACGAGAAGTGGCAGCCATAGCGAGTTATGCACAGGTGGTATAATAGGGGCATATTTTGAGAAAGGTTAATAACAAAAACTTAAGTAGTACAAGCCAAAGTCCATGTGTACGAAATTGCTGTTTGGATGAAAACGATCTTTGCTTAGGTTGTTTTCGTTATATAGATGAAATAACGTCGTGGCAGAGTTATAACGAGCAGAAGAAACTGCAAGTATTCGCTGAATGTCAGCGGCGTAGAATCGCCGCTAAGAAGTAAATTAAATGGCAGTAATTGTTGTAACTTTTACTGATAATGCTTCTTTAATTTAGAAAATAAATACATCAATTAAAATAAACTAAAAATATTAAGAGAAAAGGAGCCCCCGTGTTATCTAAGAAAACGCTTAAATCACTACTCAGTTTTACTGAAAACCAACATCCAGCACCAAATTTTATACTTATTTATTTTATCACTTGGTTTGCTTGGCATAATCAATTCATTAGTACCTTTATCAATGAGAATGGCGACTTTTGGCAAAAAATTAATAGCGCTTTAGTCTCGGTTACGGATAATCAGTATATTGTCGTTTTTTTCATTAGTACTTTGATTTTAGCGCTTCGGTTGGCATATAACTATTTACGTTTTAGGTCGGCTGAGTTATTAAATAGCAACGACCAAGCGCATGTTAAGGCTAGAGATGATCAGCACTTTGAAACAAACACTGATATCACACGATTGATGTCAACGTTAGATACTGTCAAAGAACAGCTCGCAACAGCAAAAGAGCGAGAGAGAAAAGCCATTATAGATAAAAATAATACCATCAAAAAAATGCTAAATTTACAACATGAACTAGACGAAGCGAAAGCCGATATTCAGCTCTTGCGCAAAGAAACAGCAGAGGGTTAACTCTACGTGAACTTAACATTTATAATTTAAGCATCTCTTGGTAACCCCTTTTCAATTGAGCGAATAAGTCTATTTGTTAAACGCGCATTACTATTATTTTTTTCAGCTAAAAGCGCATCTTGCGCTTTTTTAGTTTGTTGCTGCACTAATGCCCAGTTTATGTGTTCAGCGACAAGTTCACTTGCTGTGGTTAACTTATTTGTTAATGCTTGTTCAATAGTTTGATTATAAGGAGTATTACCTAAAGCGACAGCGATGTTTCTTTGCCAGCTATCAAAGCCAATACGCCTTATTGGTGAGCCTTGCAGAGAATCGAGAAAATATTGTTCTGTCCAAGAAAAAAGTGCTAATAAATCAATATCATCTAACCCATGTCGTGCTTGGAAATCGCCAGTTTTACCGAGCTTAGCGTATTTATTCCACGGGCAAATTAATTGGCAATCATCACAGCCGTAGATGCGGTTGCCCATCAACGGTCGTAACTCTTCAGGAATAGGGTCGGAAGACTCAATAGTGAAATAAGAAATACAGCGTCTAGCATCAACAGTATAAGGAGCGACAATCGCTTTGGTTGGACAAATTTTTATACAAGCGACACAAGTGCCGCAATCATTAATTTTTGTTTGGTGATCTAAGGCGGTGACGGCATTATTTTTTTTGGCGGTTATAGTGTATTCATTTTCACTAACAGGCAAAGGAATATCAACAAACAGCTCACCTAAAAAAAACCAAGAGCCAGCCTCTTTGTTTATTAATAAGGTATGTTTCCCAGCCCAACCTAAGCCAGCTTTTTCTGCTAATGGTCTTTCTAAGACGGGCGCTGAATCAACAAAAGGTCGACAGTTAAAATTTTCGCAATGCTCTGCTATTTTTTTACCTAGTTGCTGTAAATTTTTTCGCATTAATTTGTGGTAATCACGCCCTAAAGCATAACGACTAATATACGCTTTGTTTTTATTTTTGAGTATTTGTGCAAATTTAGCATCTTGTGGTAAATAGTCTAAACGTACACTGATAACTCTTATTGTGTCGGGTACTAACTCGTTAGGTCTTGCGCGCATCATGCCATGACGTGCCATGTAGTCCATGTTGCCATGGTAATTATTGGCTAGCCATGAATCAAGTACCGCCTCATGTTTTGACAAGTCAATATCACTGATACCTAAGTCAGAAAAACCTAATTCTTTGCACCAGCACTTGATTTTTTCCGCTAATTCTAGATAGTTTATAGATGAAGTTGTCATTTTTAAAATAATTGCTAGCAGAGAGAGTATGAAATTAGTCCGCAGTTTATCACAAAATCACTCATTAACGTCAGTCTATAGCGCACAGCAAGTTTTAGAAAACGAAGCACAAGTTGCGCAAGATCAAGGTATTAGTTTATACGATTTAATGAAGTCTGCGGGTGAAGCTGCCTTTAAGGCTTTGTTAATAGAGTGGCCTAATGTAAAGAGTGTTTTTATTGTTGCGGGAAAGGGTAATAATGGTGGCGATGGTTTCGTAGTCGCTTTGTTAGCTTATCAAGCAGGTTTACGGGTTAACGTTCAGCTAACCTGTGCGGTAGAACAGCTAAAAGGTGATGCTCAACTCGCTTATCAAGCAATGATTTCGGCAGGTATGACTAGCTTAGTTCTTTATGATAATGCTGACATAATAAAAAGCATTAAAAATTTTGATGGGGATATTATTGTTGATGCTTTGTTTGGTATTGGTTTTAAAGGTGTATTATCGCCTGTTATGCAGCAGTTAATATTAGTTATTAACCAACATAAGGCGGCAGTACTAAGTCTTGATGTACCCTCAGGTTTATGTGCTACGACAGGTTTCGTTTCGGGAGACTCTACTGAAGAACAAGCGATTATTGCACAATTAACTATTACTTTTATTGTTTATAAGCAGGGTTTATTGACGGGGAAAGCAGCAAATTTTGTTGGTAAATTGCAACTTGCAGACCTAAAGTTAAGTAAAGCATTTACTACACTAAATATAAGTTCAATTTACTACCAGCAGCAAGCTGAAATTGAAAATTTACCAAGGCGTTTAGCTTGTCATCATAAAGGTGACAGTGGTTTGTTATTAGCTATTGGTGCAGGTACTGGTATGCCTGGAGCAATCCGATTAGCCAGTGAAGCCGCATTACGCTGTGGAGTAGGGCTTGTTGCAGTGTCTTGTGCTCTAGAAAATCAAAATATGGTTTTTTCTGGTCGTCCTGAACTGATGTTAGCACCTTGCATTGCTGAAGATTTAGCTAATTCATCCGTTTTTATAAAAGCGAATGCTTTTGTTTTAGGGCCGGGTTTAGGCCTAGATAAAAGAGCAAAAGCGCTGCTGCGTTTAATGATAAAAACAAGTATTAATACAAATAAAACCATCGTCATTGATGCGGATGCGCTAACATTATTAAGCCATGATTCGCTGAATGATATGATCAAATCAGAATCTTTCTCCAAACAATCAACTAAGTGGATTTTAACACCACACCCAAAAGAAGCAGCAAGCTTACTTGGTTGTAACATTGAAAACATCAAGGCAGACCGCTTTGCTGCCGTACGTGCAATTGCGAATAAGTATAATGCTATATGTTTGCTAAAGGGATCTGGCACCTTAATTTCAGATGGTAAGCAAATCGTTATTAATAGCTCTGGTAATGCTGGTATGGCTTCAGGGGGAATGGGAGATGTATTAAGTGGTATTATTGGCGCTTTAGCAATGCAACAGCCAGATAATTTTAACGCCACTTGTACTGCCGCCTATATTCATGGCGCTGCAGCTGATATTATGGTCAGTCGTAATGGCCAACTTGGTTTACTTGCCAGCGACTTGTTCTTACCCTTGCAGCAGCTAATTAATGGTAAGATGTGATAAATAAGCAGTAATAGATAAAAATTAATAATGGCATGAAAAAATTAACGTGTTTTTTAGAAAATGAATCAGCCACTGTAGCTATAGGTGCAGGCTTAGCAGAAGTAGTGCAAAGCAATGTGAGACAACAAGCGTTAGTGGTGTATTTGCATGGCGATTTAGGCGCGGGGAAAACGACATTAACGCGTGGTTTTGTTTGTGGCATGGGTCATCAAGGTAATGTTAAAAGTCCCACTTATACCTTAGTTGAACCCTATGAATTAGCTCCTTGGCGTGTTTTTCATTTTGATTTGTATCGGCTTGGTGATGCTGAAGAATTAGAATACATGGGGATCCGAGATTATTTCAATGATGACTGTTGCTGTTTCATTGAATGGCCAGAAAAAGGCACGGGTCTCTTGGCTAATGCTGATTTAATCATTACTATAAGCTATCAAGATGAACAAAGAGTCATCAATTTGGAAGCTGAATCTGTTTATGGTGAGCAAATCTTATCTCGGTTATCAAATAATATAGCATTGTAATAAGTTATGGGGTTAGTAGGATGTACCTAGCGTCGTCTAGAGAAAATAAAGTTACCATACAAAACGTACTTGCTTGGTTTAGTGTTTTTACCTTGCTGATATTGTTTAGTAATAAGGTTTTTTCTGCTAACAGTATTGATGGTATTCGTGTTTGGCCGGCTCCTGAAAATACCCGTATAGTATTCGATGTTAAACAAAAACCTGTCTATAAATATTTTACGTTAAGTAATCCCAACCGCTTAGTTATTGATTTTACCAACACTAAAAATAGTGTTGCACTGAAAAATTTAGCAGCCAATGATCCGCGTGTTAAACGTTTCCGCTCTAGTTATTCTAAAGGGAAAACTCGCTTAGTACTTGAACTCAGCCAATCTTACCAATTAACCGCATTTCCTTTATCACCAGCGGGCCAATATGGGAATCGTTTGGTAATTGATCTCTATGATAAAAATCGCAGCAGTAAAGGTAAGTCCAAACCTAAAAGCAATGTTGGTGATATTATTATTGGTATTGATGCCGGTCACGGTGGTGAAGATCCTGGCTCGATTGGTAATAAAGGCACATATGAGAAACGTGTTACTTTAGCGATAGCAAAAAAATTGCAAAATTTGATTAATAAAGAAAAAGGTATGAAGGCGGTCATGATTCGTGGTGGTGATTATTACGTTAACTTGAATCGCCGAACAAGTTTAGCCAGAGAAAAACATGTTGATTTTCTGGTGTCGATTCATGCGGATGCTTTTCATACCCCCGGCCCTCATGGCGCTTCAGTTTGGGTAGTTACTAAGCGTAGAGCAGAATCCGAATTGTCTAAATGGTTAGTTAATCGAGAAATGAAGTCTGAATTATTAGGCGGAGGTGGTGGTGTTATTAAAAATACCAGTGATAATCACCTTGCCTTAGCACTTGCCGATATGAGTAAAGAGCATTCTTTAGGTGTGAGTTTTGGGGCAGCAAATAAAGTCATCGCACAATTAAAAAAAATCACTAAAATGCATAAAAAATCACCGCAAAGTGGTAACTTTGCGGTGCTAAAATCGTCTGATATTCCATCCATTTTAGTCGAAACTGGTTTTATTTCGAATCATCGAGAAGAAAAGAACCTCACTTGGTCCAAACACCAACAACGTTTAGCCAGTGCAATACATACGGGTATTAAAAATTATTTCATGTCGTATCCATTAACGGGTTCTTACTTTGCATCAGTTGGGTATAAAAAACATAAAGTACGTAGTGGCGAGTCACTATCTGCATTAGCTCAGCGTTATAATATCTCCATGGCTAAGCTTAAATCGGTAAACGGTTTAAAGTCGAACGCCTTAAAAATAGGCCAAACGTTAAAAATCCCTCGTACGGGTTAACAGCTTTTTAAAGTAAATTAAGCTATTTAAGCTCATTTAAGTGAATATTCTTCAGGTACATATATTATGACTATTGCTATATTACCCGCCCGTTTAGCAAACCAAATTGCTGCAGGTGAAGTGGTCGAGCGTCCTGCATCCGTTATTAAAGAGCTAATCGAGAATAGTATTGATGCGGGTGCAACCAATATTAATATTGATATCGATAAGGGAGGCATCAAAAAAATAAAAATCACTGACAACGGCAGTGGTATTTTAAAAGATGAGTTAGCTTTAGCCTTAAGCCGACATGCCACCAGTAAAATTAAAAGTTTGAATGACCTTGAAGCCATCGATAGTTTAGGATTTCGTGGTGAAGCACTCGCTAGTATCAGCTCTGTCGCTCGGTTAACCCTCACATCAAAACCTAGAGAGCAGGCAACAGCATGGCAAGCTATTGCGCAAGGGCGAGATATGGCGGTAGAGATAAAACCAGCCGCGCACCCTGATGGTACGACAATTGAAGTTTTAGATTTATTTTTTAATACCCCAGCCAGACGAAAATTCCTACGTACAGAAAAAACTGAGTTTAATCATATTGATGAAGTAGTACGTCGTATTGCCTTAGCACATTTTGATGTCGGTTTTACTTTAGTGCATAACGGTAAAGTTATCCGCCAGTATCGAGTGGCTAATACGCAAGCACAATGTAATAAACGTGTTGCTATGGTTTGTGGCGCTCAATTTATTGAGCATGCTATCGAAA
>JAWSUX010000576.1:0-4900 GCA_033852215.1 Colwellia sp.
ATGGTTAAGTGTCACTATATGAATATTGAGTTATGAGAGTTGAGTTATGAGAATCGGACAAGGCGTCGACGTCCACAAGTTTGGCATCGGCGATAAAATTGTAATTGGCGGTGTTGTGATTCCGTTTCACCACGGCTTAATCGCACATTCTGACGGTGATGTATTGCTTCACGCTTTATGTGATGCCTTATTGGGAGCTGCCGCGTTGGGTGATATAGGCCATCATTTTCCCGACAATATGCCAATGCCGATAGCCGCGCCTTTATTGCCGTAGAGATTGGCTCCTGAGTATCCAGGAAAAATATATGATTATTAATGTGGAATGACTACCTAAACAAGTCAATTCGATTAAATGAGTTGGCTTGTTGAAATTCTGGGTTTATTGATGGTTTTTGCTGGAGATATATGAGTATTAAAGTGTTAGCTTTTATTGCTTTTATGATGTTTTTCTCAAATGTTGCTATAGGTGATAAAGATATTTACGATAGTGAAACCCCTATGAAGAAAAGTCAAAATCTTGAGATATTGATTCCTGGAAGTGTAGGCGAATTGAGGGATAAGGCCAAAGCGTTGGGGATTGAATGGCGCCCATTTGTTGGTGATGGCGCTGTCTTGAAGGGAGATTTTGATCTTACAATTAACCTTTCGAATACGTCAGTTAATGTTTTTTCTGAAATGTCTATTTATTACGTCACTTTGACTGTGGATGAAAATAAAATTAGGGTTGTCTCAGTTGAATGTGTACCTGAATCTATGGCTTATGATCTTGATGGCGTTTTAGAATACGCAAAAAAACTGAGTAATAATATATTGAGTTTAGGTTTTTACCCGTATGCAGATAAAAACATAAATACTCTTGAGAGTACTGCTGAATATTATGAAATATCTAAAAAATATAGGAGTCTTAATTTGGGAGTGTTGCTTTATAATTTTAGAAAAGATGACGTGGGAGTAAGTCTGGCTGTTAACCGGGTGCATTCTGCGTCAGAGATTTATACGATTGATAGATCTGCTCCGTTGAGCGAACCAAGTTATCGACTTGTTTTGACCCTTGGAGTAATTAAAAATAAAGAGCAATGAATAATATAAAGTACACCCAAAAACTGGGATTGAAGAGCGTGCGGCTTATGAAAACCTTCTTAACAAGAAATAAGGCGACGAAATACTTAACATTATTTATATTTCCAGCATTTTTTTTACTTGCTGTGGGTGAGCTAAAAAATAGGCTGTTTTTGAATGATTCGATTAAACAGCTTAGCTTAATTTCCGCTGAATCGAGCGTATTTATTGCCGTTAAATCATGTGCCAGCCTCAATTGCGCTATACCTTTAGACAAAGCGAGTATATCCAAGCTCAGTGCGGCAATAATGCTGGCTTCTAATGGGGAGCGTTTTTATCCGTTGAGAGGAGGCTGTGAGCTTATTGTGCAAGCGGAGGACGGCGTCTATCACTATTTTTTTGGGTACCTTGGAAGGCTCATTGTTATACATCCCTTTAAAAGACTATCTGAGCTGACGCTTGTCAAGTATGTTAGTGCAAGTAACTATAAGTCTAGACAGTTACTAATCCAGCCGGACTTTGTACCTAAAGGCGTTGATCTTAGTTCTTGCGTGAAAAGATAACAATTTCATGTTGTGTTACACGTGGATGTGTAGAGCGCCACTTTGAGGTCGTGCGATAGGCCATGAGAAATATAAAGGATATCCAAAAAATTGACACTTTATATCTTGTCAGATACGCCCTATCAATTAGCTGAGTCTGTCATAGTTCCTGCTTATGAGTGGTGGTGTCAGTCTATTGGTAGTAATGACAAATAACGAGGAGGTCATGTTATAGAGGTTTTATATGCGTTTCATTTTCCTATTGTGAGTGGCATCTTTTTTCTGGGTGTCCTAGTTCTCTCCTGGGGTATGAAAAATATTGCTCCTGAATTAGCTGAATTTACGGGTTCTGAAAAAGTTAGGATAAAGATCCTTCGGGTGTTTATGTGTGTTTTTATTGTCTCTACGGGGGTAAGTTTTGCCTCGAATACAATTGAATATTTTCAGGCGATTAGCAAAATGAAGGATGAAGGAAAGGCTGAAGAAGGGGTGCTTATTAGTTTAGTCCAGTCTACACTCACAAGAAAAGGAATGTTAAGAATTAAGCGAACGGGGGGAGGCCAAGTGGTTTCCATTGTTCTTCCTTTGAAGCATAGAGCAGCTCCTTATGGCGTGTGTGTAAATGGTGGGTTTTCATACCTAAAGAAAAAAATAGGGTTTTTTGTGCGGGTTATACGTGTAGGCGCTCAGAGCGGTCGCAATGCTTCGTGTATTTTACAAATAAGTGTTGGGGAGAATCTGAACAAAAAAGTGTAGAGAGCCACTTTGAGGTCGTACGATAGGTCAAATTATTTGTCATATGTAGATAGAAAAGAGAAAAGAATAAAAAAATAAATACAAAGGACATCCAAAATCCCCCCTGTGTCAGGGTAGTTGTCGCCTCTAATTTTTAGTTAGAGGCATTAAAATGAGAGCAAAATTCACACAGTCGTTTAAACTACAGGCCGTAGAAAAGGCCCTTAGTAGAAGTGAGGGTACCACCTTAAATGAGATCGCGAATTCATTAGGGATTGGTTTTTCAACCTTAAACAATTGGATTGTTAAAGCGAGAAACCAAGAGTTTGAGATCGCCTCAGCTGATGAGATAAAACGTATGACGCAGGATAAGAGGCCGCATGATTGGTCACTCGAAGAAAGGTTGAAGATTATTGTTGCATGCGGCTCATTAGGTGACGAGGAGCTTAATGTATATTGCCGTGAACAAGGTATTTACCCTCACCATGTCCAGCAGTGGAAACTGGATTTTGTTAGCGGAAATTCTGTTAAAGAGAGTGCCGTTTCAGCTACTGAAATGAAGGGACTTAGACAAGAAAATAAGACCTTGAAAAAAGAGCTTAACAGGAAAGATAAAGCCCTTGCTGAAACCGCCGCATTACTCGTGCTCCAAAAAAAGTCCACGCTATTTGGGGAAGCGACGAGGACAGCTCACAATGAAATCCGAGCGGCTAGGCATTATTCACTTGGTCCATCAGGCGCAAAGTTCAGGAGCAAGACAATATAAGGCGTGTGAAGTCATAATAATATAAAGTAATAATATAATAATATAAAGGACGTCCAAAAACTTGACAGTCATCCAATAAAAAGGACATCCAAAAAGTTGACAGCCCTTTTCACCCGCTGTAGTGTGTTTTCCCATGACCCAATCCCGAGAAAATCAGGTCTGCTTAGAGGCCACTCCTTTTTATCACTGTTATGTCCGCTGTGTGCGTCGTGCGTATTTGTGTGGTGATGATCGTTCAACGGGTGAGAATTTCGATCACCGTAAGCCGTGGATCGTCTCTCGCTTACGTTTTTTGTCCTATGTTTATTCCATTGATATTTGCGCCTATGCGGTGATGAGCAATCATTATCACGTTGTGCTGCATGTGGATGTGGAGCGCGCTGCGCAATGGTCTAAGGAGGAAGTAGCGGAACGCTGGATGCAGCTTTATAACGGGCATGTATTAGTGGATCGATGGCTGGCCAGCCCCTCTACAGTTGATGTGGCGACGATGGATAAGGTGGATGAGTTTATTGATGAGTGGCGTAAGCGCTTATGTGATATCAGTTGGTTTATGCGTGGGGTGAATGAAACGATTGCGCGTATGGCGAATGAAGAGGAAGGTTGTAAGGGCCGTTTTTGGGAAGGGCGTTTTAAAAGCCAGGCTTTATTGGATGAGGCTGCGGTATTGAGTTGTATGGCGTATGTGGATTTAAACCCTGTCCGTGCGGGAATGGCGAATAATTTAAATGAAAGTGATTTCACGTCTATACAGCAACGTTTGTTTGATTTCGCTCAGAAAAAACAACAACTTAAACCTTCTGGTGCGTTGGCGAAGCGAGTTAAAAAACAGCTTCGATTAAAAGAAGATATTGATGTGGCAGATCAGCCAGAGGCACCGTTAATGGTGTTTGATGGCAGTTCTCATACTTCTGTGCATTGTGCTTTGCCTTTTACTCAAGAAGATTATTTTGATTTAGTGGATAAAACGGGGCGGGTTATTCGTGAGGATAAACGGGGCTTTATTAATGCCGCAGCGCCTTCGATAATCGCGCAGTATGGAATTGATCCGGATCAGTGGATTGACCATGTGAAGAATTTTGGTCGTCGTTATAGCTTGTGTGCCGGTTCAGGTGAAAAAATATTGGAATATGCGGAGATTTTTAATCGGCGTTGGGCGAAAGGGGTTGTGGCAGCTGGTGATGTTTATTGTCATTCAAGGGCTGCGTAGGTGCTGATCTAGCCCGAATGAATTGTGGCTTGTTATATGCTGCTATTGCCCCCTTTTCATTCGTTAGTCGCATTGAAGCTCCCTCTGTGAGTTTATTGATATACGACTATCCTTTTAGTTTATAGTGCTGTCCTTGGGTAGTCGGCCAAGGGCGGGGGAGGAGGTTGTAGTTTGCCAATCTTTTTTATGTCACTGATAGTGTGTTATTTTAAATAAAGTATAAAAATAGAACCCTTGATTTTATGAAAATCCTTCTCGCAATACTGGCAGTAACCACATTGGGGCTTCAATATCGCTTATGGGTAGGAGATGGTAGTTTGGCCCATGTGGTCCGACTTGACCGGGAGCTCACCAAGCAGTCGGCTGAAAATGACCGTTTAAAGGTGCGCAATAGTTTCCTAGCGGCGGAAGTTGATGGGCTGAAAAATGGCACCGACAGTATCGAGGCGAGGGCTCGCCACCAAATGGGCATGATAAAAGAAGGCGAGACCTTCTTTATGATTGTCGATGATTCTCAATAGGGCAGCTCTAAAATGCACTTTTTAGAAATACCCAATAATCATATCTAATGCCGATGACCGATCAAGC
>JAWSUX010000116.1:0-5649 GCA_033852215.1 Colwellia sp.
TGGGATAATTGGTCTTTAATGCCGACAATAAGTTTTGGCCGTAAAGGCGGTGAAAACACTTATAGCTTTGGCATAAAAGAACGTAATTTATTTGGTTTAGGTATCGATGCTGAAATTGAAAGTTATCAAAATAGCCAGCGCTCAGGTTATAAACTTGTCAGCACTATCCCACTATTTCAAAAGAATAATACCAATATAAAACTACGTTTTGCTGATAATGATGATGGCAAACAACAAGCTTTATTCGTAAAAAAAAGTTTTGCCGCTTTTCATATAAAACATGCTTACCTATTTGGCTTTAATGAAGAATTACGTAATGATACTATTTTCCAAAATGGTCATGATCAAAGTTTATTCACGCACGACATTCGTTATAAAGAAGCGAATTATGCGTGGTTAAATTTTAATAAAGATAGCCGCTTACTTAGATACCGTGTCGGCATCACACAAGATCAACATACCTTTTCTGCAATTAGCGAAGCAGATCAACTAAAACAAAAAACACCACTACTGACCAGTCAGCAGCCACAAGATAGAGATTTTATCTATCCATGGGCTGCTTTTGAATACATTGAGAAAGATTTTAGAAAACTAACTAACGTGCATTTAATTTCACAAATTGAAGATTTTAATCACGGCTGGCAAATTAATTCTCGTTTAGGTTTAAGTAATGGTAATAAAGAGAACTCCACTTGGGCATTATGGAAATTACAGGCTAAAAAAGGCTTTAACATTGACGGTGACTCTTTGTTATTATTTGACTTAGCAATTTCTGGTGATATATATCAAGAGCAAAACAACCGCATACTGATGAAAATTAATGCTGAATATTTTTATCAGTTTGACCATCATTGGGGGTTTTATTTAAATAGCACCAATATAATTAGTGAAAATCAATACCTTGACCGCCCTGTTACTATGGGTGGTAATACGGGGTTGCGTGGCTACCCGTTGCAGTATCAACATGGCAAGAATAGCGCTAAGTTAACTTCCGAAATAAGGTACTACCCACAGATTAATTTATTCAAATTATTTGATCTTGCTGGTGTTGCTTTTTTTGATACTGGTCGTGCTTTTGGTGGTTCTATTGTTCAAAATATTGAAGACGACTGGTTAGTTTCTGCTGGATTAGGTATACGTATGTACTCACCTCATTCTGGAGGAAACCATCAAGTAATCCATATCGACTTTGCTTTTCCACAAAGTAATAACCCAAGTATAGATAGTTTTGAAATAAGAGTGCAAGCTAAGCGAGCATTCTAATAGTAGGCAAGTAATACTTAACTACAAAAAACGCTTCAATATCCTATCTATTTGGGTTACACGTATTTTCTTAAGTAGCTTTTGCGGTTTATCGGGGTAATCACTCACTGATTCAATATCAGAAAAATGTAATATCTTACTGGTATTAATTAAAACTCCAAGTAATTCATCATTAGTTTTTGTTAAGAGTTGTTGAGTAATATCATCAATGACCAAGCCATTTTCTAAGTCAAGTGCCCAAGCGCGTGGGTTTAGATTACTACCCGTTATTAAGTGATGTCGGTCATCTACACGCATGCCTTTTAAGTGAAAACTGTTGTCACCATCTTTCCATAAATGAATATTTAATAAATCTTGGTCAATAAAATTCTGATAACGCTTAACAAAACGTTTTAATAACATTTCATAAACGTAAGGAATAATACCAATAGTACTAAAGTTTTCTTCCTTACAAATGAAAAAATCATTGGCTGTTTTATCACCAACAATAATGGTTAACTTGACTCCACGTTTTAGCGCCTTAATTACATCTCGTGCTAATGAGTGAGGCAAGTTAAAATACGGAGTAAATAACACAACATTTTGTTGTGCTCTTTGCATTAACTGCCGTGTTGCCTGGTTAAGTTGATTACCACGACGACCAAAACCAACTAAAGGCGTGACTAGGACATTGTTTGTTACAACACTGGAATTATTTTGTCTATTTTTCTGCGGCATCGCAACATAGTTTGATTGCTTTAGTTTTACTTTGAGATCAGCAATAATATTTTTTTGTTGAATTAGATCCGGTAAAACAGAGTGATTTAACAAAGGGGCAAGCGACGACTCTATAAAGGTTTTTTCTAAATAATGGCAAAAGCTATCCGTCAAACTAATATCATTAATTAAACAGTATCTATCTAAACGATAACGCTCATTTTGGTGGCAATAAATATCATTAATGCTAGCGCCAGTATAAAAAAGCTGATTATCAAAGACCATGCCTTTTAAATGCAATACACCAAAAACTTCTTTGCGCTTAACCGCAACACCATAAATATTAACTTGCTGAGAATACTCTTCGGCTAATTTCAAATAAAGCGCACGATTACCTAGGCTGTCTTTTTCACCAATCAAACCACGTTGACCACGGTTATAATCGACAAAAACATTAATAATTAAGTCAGGAAAATGAGCTTTCGCTTGATATAAGGCATGCAAGACTTCCCTGCCCGCTTCATCATCTTGCAAATACAGCGCAGTGATAAAAATACGTTTACGGGCAGATGCTATCAACGATAGTAATTGTTGCTTATATTGTTTAGGTGAAGAGAAAAATTCAATTTCACTGGGGTTTATGACGATACTTTCCACTTTGCTCTATCTACAAAATTTTACTTAATCTAAGTATATCAATAATAAACTGGCGAAATATAGCTTTTATTAAAAGCCTTACTCAAGCAAGGCTTAATAAATACTAAATAACTGCAGCTAATTCAGCTGCTTGACGAATAGCACGCTTAGCGTCTAACTCTGCTGCCACATTAGCGCCCCCAATAAGGTGTACCTTAATACCACCGTCAACAAGCGCCTGCTGAAGTTCTCTGTTAGGCTCTTGCCCCGCACAAACAATAATATTATCAACAACTAATAGCTGCTCTTTTCCGTCAACTTCTATTAATAAACCCTCATCCGTGATTTCTTTATAACTTACCCCTGCAATCATTTTTACACCATTTTTTGCCAAATTAGCACGATGCACCCAGCCCGATGTTTTACCTAAGCCTTTACCAACTTTAGTCTTTTTACGTTGTAATAAAGTGACTTCATGTTTAGCCGCAAGTGCGGAGTTAGCTGCCTTATCATCTGGTTTAGCTAACAAGGCACCATCATATTGATAACTTTTATCAACTCCCCAACTTTTAAGCCAGGCATCTAAATCATGACTTAATGGTTTAGTTAGTCCTTGTTTATTTGATTCAACAAGATAAGCCGCAGTATCAAAACCTATACCACCAGCACCAATAATCGCCACTTTTTTCCCTACAGTATATTTGTCGCGCAGTACCTGTAAATAACTCAATACTTTGTTACTGGCAAAACCGGCTTCAATCCCCTTAATAGCTAACTTTCTTGGTTTAATACCTGTGGCTAGCACGACATCATCAAAACCTGCTGCCAATAACTTCTCTGCATTCTGCTCTTCATTTAAATGAATAGGGATATTTAATAAAGCCAATTTTTTATTAAAATAACGTATGGTTTCATAAAACTCTTCTTTACCTGGTACTTGTTTAGCCACATTAAACTGCCCGCCAATTTCATTTAACCGATCAAAAATTTCAACGTGATGACCACGCTCGGCGGCATAAACACTAAATGCTAAACCTGCAGGCCCTGCACCAATAACCGCTAACCTTTTTGCATCAGTCGTTTTCTCAAAAATAAGTTCAGTTTCATAACAAGCCACAGGGTTTACTAAACAAGAAGCCCGCTTCTGCTGAAAGACATGATCTAAACACGCTTGGTTACAGCCGATGCAGGTATTTATTTCATCTGATTTGTTTGCCGTGGCTTTATTAACAAAATCACTATCCGCCAAGAAAGGTCGTGCCATCGATACCATATCGGCTTGCTTTGTTGCTAATATTTTTTCAGCTACTTCAGGCGTATTAATACGGTTAGTGGTAATCAGAGGAATAGAAACTTCTTTTTTCATTTTCTCGGTTACCCAAGCAAAGGCGGCTCTAGGTACAGAAGTAACGATGGTTGGCACTCGGGCTTCATGCCAGCCGATACCCGTATTGATTAGTGTAGCGCCAGCTTTTTCAACCGCTTTAGCCATGGTAACAACTTCAGCCCAACTATTACCGCCTTCAACCAAATCAATCATAGACAAGCGGAAAATGATAATAAAATTTTCACCAACTTTACTGCGTACTGCTTTAATAGTTTCAATAGCCAAGCGCATGCGATTTTCAATATTACCGCCCCATTCATCACTACGTTTATTAGTTCGTAAGCAGGAAAATTGGTTAATTAAATAACCTTCAGAGCCCATAATTTCAATACCATCGTAACCCGCTTTTTTCGCCAATTTAGCAGAATAAGCGTAGTCTTTAATCGTGCTATTAATTTGTCTAACCGACATAGCTTTTGGGGTAAAAGGCGAAATTGGTGATTTAATTTTACTGGGGGCAACACTAAAAGGGTGAAAAGCATAACGCCCCGTATGCAATAATTGTAAACAAATTTTTGTTGGGTATTTATGTACTGCTTCGGTTACTTGTTTATGTTTGTTCACTTGCCAAAAATGGCTAAGTTCACTGCCAAATGGCGCTATTCTGCCACGCATATTAGGACTTACGCCACCTGTAACAATTAAGCCAACACCACCTTTAGCACGTGCCTGATAAAAAGCAGCTAGTTTGGCAAAACCGCCTTTTTCTTCTTCTAAGCCGGTGTGCATAGAGCCCATCAAGACACGATTACTTAATTGTGTAAAACCTAAATCAAGCGGTTCTAATAGATGTGGAAACGCTGCTATATCTGTAATATTGTTCATATCGCTGCCTATGTTTATATCCATAATGCACCATCGAATGGTCGTACCAGTTAAATCATGATTACAAATCTACTGGTATTTAAATAAAATTACAAGTTATGATGTTTAACCTAGCTAAAAATTGACTTGCCACTTAAAATGATAAAAAAAGTAAATAAACAAACATTCGTTAATGAAATCATTGCTCAATTAACTGATAAACTTGCACAGGCAGAAAAAGCCGCCAATGATGCTCATGCTGCTGCCGTTGATGACGAAAGTGTCGCTGAAACACAATATGATACCTTGGCAATAGAGGCTTCATACCTTGCTGAAGGACAGTCAAAGCGGGTATTTGAGTGTAAACAGGAAATTTTTGCTTTTGAAAATATAATGTTGCGTGACTTTGATGAAAATAATCAAATAGCGTTAACGGCATTAGTGCAATTATCAGCAGATATTAAAACTAATCATTGGTTTTTTATTGCTCCAGCAGCAGGCGGTTTTCGTTGCCAGCTTCCACAACAAGATAAAATAATCAACATTACGGTGATCACACCAAACTCCCCTATGGCGTTAGCTTTACTGGATAAATATCAAGACGATGAGATTGAAATCACTATAGGCACTGGTAAGTTAAATGATTATATTGCTAATATTTATTAACTTGCCGCTATTTTAAAACCCACTTTTATCGTTACTTGATAGTGGCCAACAGAGCCATTAACTATATGACCTCGCGTTTCCAATACTTCAAACCAGTCCATATTATTAATGCTCTTATTGCACTCAGCCAAAGCGTTTTCAATCGCCTCTTCAATACTTACTTTTGAAGAACCGACTATTTCTATTTTTTTGTAACT
>JAWSUX010000577.1:0-3495 GCA_033852215.1 Colwellia sp.
CAATACCGTGGTTTTTCAAGTGATGAAATTTTTGCGGTTATAGAGAATTAATAAAATAAATCGATTTGTAGAGTATCCCATGATTAAAAGCACCGCTGAAGTCCGTCAGGCATTTTTAGATTTCTTTGCCACCAAACAACATCAAATAGTTAAAAGTAGCTCATTAGTGCCAGGTAACGATGCCACGTTATTATTTACTAATGCGGGCATGGTGCCATTTAAAGATGTATTTTTAGGCGCAGAAAAACGCAGTTATACACGTGCTACTTCAGCGCAACGTTGTGTTCGTGCTGGCGGTAAACATAATGACTTAGAAAACGTTGGTTATACCGCTCGTCATCATACTTTTTTTGAGATGATGGGTAACTTTAGCTTTGGTGATTATTTTAAAGAAGAAGCTATTTTCTTTGCTTGGAATTTTCTTACGCAAATTCTTGAAATACCAAAAGAGAAATTAACGGTTACTGTTTTTGATGAAGATGATGAAGCGGAACAAATTTGGATTGAAAAGGTTGGTGTACCTGCAGAACGAGTTATTCGCATTGGCGCCAAAGACAATTTTTGGTCAATGGGCGATACAGGACCTTGTGGGCCATGCTCTGAAATATTTTACGATCACGGTGAAGATGTTTTTGGTGGGCCTCCAGGCTCACCAGATGAAGACGGTGATCGTTTTATCGAGATATGGAATATAGTATTCATGCAATATAACCGTCAAGCTGACGGTGTTATGGAGTTATTACCTAACCCTTCAATTGATACCGGCATGGGTTTAGAGCGCATTTCAGCGATCATGCAAGGTGTACACAGCAACTATGAAATTGATATTTTTCAAGCATTAATTAAAGATACTGCTAACCTACTTGGTTGTGATGATTTAGATAATAAATCGTTACGGGTTATTAGCGATCACATTCGCTCTTGTAGCTTTTTGATTGTGGATGGTGTTGTACCGTCAAATGAAGGGCGTGGTTATGTATTACGCCGTATTATTCGTCGAGCTATTCGCCATGGTCATCAACTTGAAGCGAAAGGTCACTTCTTCTATAAATTGGTTGCTTCGTTAATTGAACAAATGGGTGATGCTTACCCTGAGCTGATACAACAACAAGCCATTATTGAAAAACTGTTACGCATTGAAGAAGAACAATTTGGTCGTACACTTGACCGCGGCATGGTGTTATTAGAAGACATGTTATCTGGTTTAAAGGGCGATACCATCAAGGGTGATGATGTTTTTAAACTTTATGATACGTACGGGTTTCCTGCTGATTTAACTGCAGATATTGCTCGTGAACGTCAATTGAAAATAGATCATGCAGGTTTTGATGTTGCGATGAAGCAACAACGTGAACGTGCTCAAAAAGCAAGTAACTTTGGCACTGATTATAACCAGCAATTAAAGTCAGATCAAAAAACCGCTTTTAAAGGTTATGACAATAATTCTTACTCAGCAACGATCGTTGAGTTATTTAATAAGCAAGAGCAAGAGGCCGTTAGTGAATTACAGGCGGGTGAACAAGGTATTGTTATTTTAGATCACACGCCATTTTATGCTGAATCGGGCGGTCAAGTAGGTGATAGCGGTTTATTACATCTTGATGGCGGTGTGTTTGAAGTAGAAGATACTATTAAGCTAGGTAATGCTTTTGCTCACCAAGGTATCGCTAAAACTAATATGGGTTTGAACCGTCGTGTTAAAGCCGAGATTAATGTTGAACGCCGTGCTGCGATTATTAAAAACCATACGGCAACGCATTTATTACATGCGGCACTTCGTCAGGTATTAGGTGAGCATGTTTCGCAGAAAGGTTCACTGTGCGATAGTGATAAATTACGTTTTGATTTCTCTCATTTTGAGGGTGTTACAGCACAAGAACTACATGATGTTGAACAAATGGTTAATGGTGAAATTCGTCGTAACCATGCCAAAGAAACTGAATCTATGTATATTGAAGAAGCTAAAGAAAAAGGTGCGATGGCACTATTTGGTGAGAAATATGACGATGAAGTACGTGTTGTTACTCTGGGCGACTTTTCAATAGAGCTTTGTGGTGGTGTGCATGTCAATCGTACTGGCGATATCGGTTTATTAAAAATTGTATCTGAATCAGGTATTGCTGCAGGAGTACGTCGAATTGAGGCGGTTACGGGTACAGGCGCGCTTGACTATATTAATCAGCAATCGGCTTGTTTAAATAACGTTGCTTCATTAGTTAAAAGTGATGTTGCTGGTGTTAGCAATAAAGTTGAGCAGCTTATTACTCGTTCTAAATCATTAGAAAAAGAAATAGCACAGTTAAAACAAGCGCTGGCGGCTCAAGCGGGCTCTGACTTATTAAGCAATGCGATTGATATTAATGGTATTAAGGTGTTAATTGCCGACCTAAACGGTGTAGAAAGTAAAGCCTTACGCGGTATGGTTGATGAGTTAAAGAATAAAATGCAATCTGGCATTATTATGTTAGCGACAGCTAATGACAGTAAAGTTGGTTTGATTGCTGGGGTAACAAAAGATTTGGTTGGCCGTGTAAAAGCCGGCGAGCTTGTAAATATGGTTGCTCAACAAGTTGGTGGCAAAGGCGGTGGTCGTCCTGATATGGCACAAGCGGGTGGCACACAACCAGAAAATATTACCGCTGCTTTAGCAAGTGTTGAAAACTGGTTAACAGAAAAGCTCACTTAGCATGTAATAAAGTAGCGTTATTGATTTAAGGGAGCAGATGCTCCCTTTTTTATATAAAAAATAAAATGCTAACTTTGTTATCAAAATGTAAATATAATCGAGAAATATTGAATAAGTACAATTTATCACAATTTTTAGACTGAAAAATGCTATAAAACTGTTCATAGCTGTAGCATTTTTGCTAATATTCAGTTTCATTACACTATTTCATCGGATATGAGTTTTGTAATGAACAATGACTTTTTAACTAAACTTTACTATTACTTAATAGTGGACGGAATAAAAAGCAAACTACTCTAATATATTACTAGCTTATATATATTTATTTAGTGATTTTCATTTAAAGAAAGAAGAAATAAAGGAAGAAATAATGCTTATATTAACACGACGCGTAGGCGAAACTTTAATGATTGGTGACGAAGTCACCGTGACAGTTTTGGGCGTTAAAGGAAATCAGGTAAGAATAGGTGTTAATGCGCCAAAAGAAATTTCAGTACACCGTGAAGAAATTTACATGCGTATACAAGCTGAAAAGGGTGATACTGAAGCCTCAGGTAACCAGGTGTAATTCTTTAGTGTTTTATATTAAAGTTATCTATAAAAACACCACAATTGCTGGTGTTTTTTTATGGGTGTCATTTAAATAGAGGTATTTTAGTTGAATCTCTAGGCTGCTAGAGTGAAAGGACATAATAACTTCAGACATTGTCGGTGCTAATAAAGGACAATATACTGATTAAAAAATGTCGTTATCGACTGAATTGTCAGCAAATAGTACTAAGTCATGAATAAATGCCAACTTTATGCTA
>JAWSUX010000117.1:0-13436 GCA_033852215.1 Colwellia sp.
GCACTTTAGTTGACAGTGCGTACTTGCACAATGCCAATTAAAACATCACAATGTTATATAACTTAATTTTGGAGATAGTTGAGTGTCTGATTTAAAACAGTTAATTGAAAATTCCAAAGCAAATGAGGAAATTACTCGTAAGTTATTTGAAATTGAAACTGAGGTACTTAGTTGCCAAACTAGCCATGAGTTATTAGAACGTTTACTTAATTCAATAAAAACAAAGTTTGCGGTTTTAAATATTCATTTACTATTAGTTGAACCAACGCCGATTAGTTATTTACTCAATGGCAAAATGTCATCACCTTGGCATCAAGAAAATACTAAAGCGATATCACAGCAACAATTATTAGCTTTTCACCCAACAAATAAACCGTTTTTAACCAACCAAATATCAAAGCTCAGCGCTCTTCCTCAGCATTTACTTGCCGGCGCGCAATCATACGCATTAACACCATTAACGTTAGAAAATAAACTTTTTGGTAGTTTATTGTTTACCGATGCCAAAAAAACACGTTTTCACGAACAATTGGGTACTTTTCATTTAGAGCAACTCGCGGTCAAAGTAAGCTTATGTTTGTCTAATGTATTAATTAGAGAGCAATTAGAATATATGGCACATTATGACCGTCTTACCGGTGTCGCCAATCGACGTTTAATGGAAACATGCATTAATGAAGAATTAACTCGAGAGCGCCGTTATGGTGTCTCGTTTTCAGTGCTATTTATTGATTGTAATAAATTCAAACAAATTAATGATACTTATGGCCACGATTGCGGCGATAAAGTACTTACGTATGTTGCCACGCAATTACAGGGATTGATCAGAGAAAATGATAAATGTTTTCGCTACGCTGGCGATGAATTTGTTGTGGTTTTAGCAAGCCAAAGTCAACAAGAAGCCATACTTGTTTCACAGAGGTTATGTGATTTCTTCATAAACAACCCAATGCCCTATCAAAACGAACTATTACCCATTACCATTAGTTGTGGCGCGGCAGCAAGTGATGGTAAACAAAATATGGATGAATTATTAAAAAGAGCGGATCAACATCTTTATCAACATAAAGGCCAATGCGTATAATATACACAGTAATAATTTTAAAGCGTAAACATCACCGAAAAGTGATAAATACATATTCTTATGATTACTACAAGTCAGGTATTCGATTAATAGCTACGACTTGATTTTTTGTTGCCATTCCTTCTGTGCATTTTGAGATTCTTTAATGATCCAATCACGAAAAATATTAATTGCTTCATCATTGTCATATGTTTCAGGACATACAAAATAGTAAGACTCTTCCTTAAGTGCCATGTACTCATGTGCTACAACAAGCTTTCCTTCTTGTAATAAAGGATCTGCAAGAGGTCTATACATAGGAATGATCCCTAATCCATCAACGGCAGCTTGGGTTGCAACAGCTACATTATCAAAAACAATATTTCTCTTGCGTGTTATTAAGGATGGAGCGCTAGTTTTTGAAAGCCATTGAGTCCATAAGTTAGGTAAATGTTCATAATGCAGCCAGTTATATGTAGCTAAACTATTAATATCACCACTGTTATATAACTCATCCAATAATAACGGAGAGCATACAGGCTGAACATATATCTCAATTAATTTATCACTATGACAACCTGCCCACCCTCCTTTACCTAAGCGAATCGCTGCATCCATGTGTTCGCCTGAAAAATCTATAGAATCATCTAAAGTATCAAAATTATTTGTAAAAAATGAAAGTATTAAATCTGGATGAGCTTCTTCAAGTTTATAAAGTTTACTCATCAGCCAAGTGGAATTTAAAGTAGCAGATATACCTAGCTTTAGTTTCATTTCTTTGGTGCCATGATGTAAAATATTAGTGGCAACTTTTAAATCTGCGAATATGCTAGAAATTGAATTCGCGTAAATTACTCCTTGTTCGGTTAGTTCTAAACCGACCTTGTGGCGTTCAAATAACTTAAAACCAAAATATTCTTCTAAATTTTTTATTTGTCGACTGACGGCTGATCTAGTGATAAAAAGTTCATCAGCCGCTTTTGTAAAACTCAATAAGCGAGAAGCGGCAAGGAATACCCAAAGAGTATTTAAAGGTGGCAAACGTCGAGACATGAAGGTTCCTTAGCAAGGGATAAAATTAATTAGCCCTCAATTACTCTTAGAACATTTTTTATTAAAAAATGTTTAAGTCTTATGAAATAAGTACAATATATCGCAGTACTTCTTAGTCGGCAAATTCAGTTGATTGCTAAAAGTCTCAGTTTTCAATTCCCCCCATACAGAGGTACTTGATTTCTATATAATCCTCAATGCCATATTTAGAACCTTCACGGCCATTTCCCGACTGTTTAATTCCACCAAAAGGGGCTACCTCTGTTGAGATGATGCCCTCATTAATACCGACAATGCCATTTTCTAATTTCTCAGAAAAACGCCATATTCTTGAATAATTTTGAGTAAACAAATAGGATGCTAATCCTGCTTCGGTAGAATTCGCTAGTTCAAGCGCTTCTTCTTCCGTATCAAAAGGTATAATAGGCGCGACAGGGCCAAAAATTTCTTCTTTGAATAATCGCATTTGAGGAGTAACGTTGGCTAAAATTGTTGGTGGGTAAAAACATTCCCCTAAACCGACATTCGTTTCGCCTAATAATATTTCAGCGCCATTGTCTTTCGCTTCTTTAACCATAGCATTAATATTCTGGACGGCGCTTACATTTATTAACGGGCCAATAGAAGAATTTTCATCCATGCCATTGCCAATAACTAATTTTTTGGTTTGTGCAACAAACTGATCGCAGAATTCTTGATAAATGCTAGTATGCACTAAAAATCGATTAGCACAGACGCAGGTTTGCCCAGCATTACGAAATTTTGAAGCAATAGCACCTTGAACTGCTTGTTCTATTTCTGCGTCTTCAAACACTATGAACGGAGCATTCCCACCAAGCTCCATAGAGGTTTTTTTAACAGTATCTGCGCATTGCTTAATTAATAATTTTCCAACCTTGGTTGAACCAGTAAAAGAGAGTTTTCTGACTATCACATTGTCAGTTAATTCCTTGCCTATTTCTTTAGCATCAACACCGACAACGATTGATAATATACCTTTAGGCAGACCAGCTCGTTCCGCTAAGGCAGCCAATGCCAATGCACTTAAAGGTGTAGACTCAGCAGGTTTAACTATAACCGCACATCCTGCTGCCAACGCAGGTGCAACTTTTCTAGTGATCATTGCATTAGGGAAATTCCAAGGCGTAATCGCCGCAACAACGCCAATAGGTTGTTTAATGGTTAACAATCGTTGTGTTGAATTATTACTTGGAATTATGTCTCCATAAATTCGCTTAGCTTCTTCTGCAAACCATTCAATATATGAAGCTCCATAAAGTATTTCACCCTTTGCTTCCGTTAGAGGTTTACCCTGCTCTGCGGTAAGAATTACAGCCAAGTCATCTATATTTTCAAGTATCAACTCATACCACTTTTTTAATATTACAGCGCGTTGTTTTGCAGTTAATTGTTGCCAATTTTTCATGGCATTATTAGCACATGTGATCGCATAACGGGTCTCGCTTTTACCTCCACTTGTTATCTGACATAATTCCCTTCCCGTAGCGGGGTTTATAATTGATAAGGTATGACCGGAGTCACCATCGACCCACTCCCCATTAATAAAAAGTTGTTTTTTTAGTAGTGAAGGATCTTTTAAAGCAAGCATTCGCGCTCCATTTATATTTGAGAAATAAAAAACCGCTATTCAAAATAGTTTATTTAATAGCGGTGGAAAGGTAATAGTTTAACTAGCAGAAAATTTTTCTAGTGATTTAATCGTTTTACTATAATGAGGTAAACATCGTCCAAGCAATAATGCAGAACCAGCCATTGAAATACTTGTAACGAATAATAATGAGTAGCCAACATCTTCGGGAGAGCCAAAAATATAATCCGTAGACAAAGCGACTAAAGTAGGTCCAAGTCCCAAACCAATTAAATTGACAATAAATAAATATAATGCACTAAACTGTCCGCGCATCGTACTGGGCACAACCTCTTGAATTGCTGCAGGCCCAAGTCCCATCATGAAGTTTGCAAAAAAGGTTGAGATGGCCAATAAAATCAATACTAGTGTTAGGTCTGACACTAAAGGATAAATAAGTGTAGGAATAATACCGACGATCATCGCCCACATCGCGACACGAATTTTAGCATCTACTTGTCCTTTTTTGAAAAGCCGATCTGCAATTTCACCGCCTGTTAGCACACCACCCGCACCACAAAATAATACAATCAAACCGAATGCTAAACCTACTTCGCCAGCAGTCATATGGTGGACTCGAATAAGGTAGCTTGGCACCCAAGCCAAAGCGCCATAGCCAGCGATGGACGCAAGTGCAGCACCAAAATTATGTAACAAAATGGTTTTTTTATTTTGCTTTAAATAACCCACCACATCTGCCACGGGTACGGCGGTAGTTTTAGCTTCCGGTCGCTTTGGTTCTTTTAAGGTAAATAGGAAGGGTACTAACAATAAGCCCGGCAGGCCAACAGCAAGAAAAACCGCTTGCCAAGCATAAATATCTCCAATAAGTGGTAAACTTATGGTTGAAAACTCTGCGGCCCATTGAATGACCATGCCGCCAACGATCAATGCCATCCCACCGCCAAGGTAAATCCCCATGGTATAAATGCTTATGGCTTTGGCTAAATGCTTTTTCTCTACACTGTCCGCAATTAATGAATAAGCTGCGGGGGATAATCCGGCTTCGCCAACACCAACGCCCATGCGAGCAAAAAACAAATACCAGTAGCTTTTAGCTAACCCACAGGCTGCGGTCATTAAGCTCCATACAAATATTGAACCAGCGATCAAACCGCGTCGACTTTTAGTATCGGCTAATCGCCCTAAAGGCAAGCCCATAAGAGTATAAAACAATGCAAAAGATAATCCTTGCAATAAACTCATTTGGGTATCAGTAATCTCTAGATCTCGTTTCATCGGTTCAACTAACAAACTTAAAATTTGTCGATCAATAAAGGAAAAGGTATAAGCCAGCATTAAGATAAAGATCAAGTAGGCAGAATAAAGATTGCGCTTTTTGGAATATTGTTCAATGGAAGTCGTTTGAATTTCGCTGATAGCTTTGTTACTCATGTTGTATCTCTTTAATTGCTCATTTATCACTAAAAAGCTGCTTGATATATAGCTAAAATGTCTTGTTCATTCATAGGTCTAGGATTATTGATCAGAAGTCGTTCTTGTTTTATGGCATCTTTAGCTAACATTTCTAAACTGCTTTTATCTATATCAACACTTTCTAAGCTTGTTGGTAGCCCTAAGTCATCAATTAAATATTCTAAATATTTAATAAACTCTTCAGCTTTGTCTTCAACACGGCTTAACAATGTGCATTGTTCAGGAATAATTATTTCTGCAAGCTCAGCGTATAATTTAGCGGCACAAGGGATATTAAATCTCATTACATGCGGTAAAACTAAAGAATTACTGAGCCCATGAGGAATGTGATAATGCCCACCAAGAGGGTATGCAAGTGCATGTACAGCGGCAACAGGCGCATTAGCAAAGGCTTGTCCTGCGAGTGTTGCACCTAACATCATATTACTACGAGCTTCTAAATTATCACCTTGATGTACAGCGGTCTGAATATACTTTGACATTAATTTCAATGCTTCAATGGCAAGCATATCTGAATATATATTTTTCTTAATAAGACTGGTATAGGCTTCAATGGCGTGAACCATGGCATCAATTCCTGTAGCAGCAGTAATATGTGGTGGTAGTTTGAGTGTCAACGTTGGATCTAATAAGGCAATATCTGGTAATAAAACACTAGAAACGATGCCCATTTTCATTGCCTCGCCTGTGGTTACAATTGAGATAGGTGTTACCTCTGAACCTGTACCCGCAGTTGTCGGTATTTGAATTAAGGGTAATCTTGAATTCGACAGTCTGTCTATGCCAAAAGCATCACTCAGTGTTTGTTCTGAATAGACTAATGCTGCGATTAATTTAGCGGTATCAAGTGAGCTGCCACCACCTAAACCAATAACACCATCAATAGCATTATCTTTGGCATATAATATTGCTTTTTCAATAACACCTACTGGTGGATCAACTTGAACTTCACCAAATAATACATAATCAATTGAAGCATTTTTCAAACTAGCAATTATTTTTTTGTCTAAACCTAATTTAATTATTCCGGGATCAGTTACCAATAACACTTTGTTAATATTTAGTTTTTTACAATACCCCCCTAACTCAGATGTCGAATTATGGGCATTGACAATTGATTTGGTCGTACTAAAAATGAAGGACATACTTTCTTTCCTCTTGTTAAAAAGAGGGGGCATCCCCCTCTTTGATTTTTTACAAAATTGATTAGAACCTAGAATGCGAATTTTACTTTAGCGTAAATTACACGTCCTAACGAGTTATGCTGTTTTGGATCATAAGTTAAGCTGCCAACAGCAATGTAAGCACGTGATGCTAATTCATCAAGTAGGTTTTTAACGCCTAAGGTTAATACGACTTCATTCTCTTCTGTTATACCGAAGTTAGCTGAATACTGGGCATCAACGGTAGTATATGCATCTATTGTTGAGCTTTCATCAGGTAAAGTCGACACGTCTACTCCTGTTTCATAGCTTGAAACATAGTTAACATTAACAGAAGCTCTTTGGCTTTCACCAACCCAATTAAAGTGCAATTACCACTACCTTGTGTAGATGCTTGTGAAAAAGAATCTGCTTGGTTTTCAGCACCAGAAGATATCGCTAGTTTTCCAATAAGCTCAGAGATTGTAGTAGCCCCTGTCGATTGAATAAAGTTATGATCTAATACTTGAACTGGCTCAGCAGCATCTGCTGATGATTTTTTTATATAAGAGCCTGTAACCTGAATTTTCTCTACTTCTTCTTCTTTTGCAATATTAGTTTCTTCAGCGAAAGCTAGATTACTTAATGCCATTTAAACTGAAATCTCGAGTAATTTACGTCTTGTTTAAAATTGAATTGCTTTCATCTTTTTCCTCGTTTATATCGTTATAATTATATTGTAAATTTCCATTTTTTATTTTAAATTCATCACTACTTTGAGAATCATTGCGCATTCGGTTACGGCATCTTTGGCTTGCTGAAGCTTGCCAAAATTTATAAATCCATGGAACATATCGGTGTAACATGAATGCTTTACTGGTACACCGTTATCATTAAGCTTGTTTGCATAAAGTTGACCTTCATCTCTTAGTGGATCGAATCCACCAGTCAGAATAAATGCTGGCGGTACATGACTAAAATCATCAAATTTCATCACATTAAAGCGTGGGTCATTTTCTTGTTCTTGGGTGATATATTGCTGATGAAACCACTGAGTGACTTTTTTAGTCAGTAGCAAATTTTCAGAATACAACTCACGACTTTCGGATGTGTCATTACCAATGATTGAAGGGTAAATGAGGAGTTGAAAAAAAGGTTTGAAGTCACATATTTCTTTATTTAATAAGCAATATACCGTTGCTAGGTTTGCTCCAGCACTATCACCCCCTATAGCTATTCGCTTAGGATTAATATTGAGTAAATCTGTATTTTTGGCTATCCAATCAGTAGATTCTTGTACATCCTCAACGGCTCCTGGAAACATAGTTTCTGGGGCTAAACGATATGCGACAGAGATAATGACTAATTGCGATTGGCTGCAAAGTTGAGCGAGCATTTTATCGTAACTTTCAATATCCCCTAATACAAAGCCACCACCATGAAAATAAATTAATGCCGGTAGTAATTCATTTTTAGCATTTTGAGGACGATAAACTCTTGCTGATAATTCATGATTTTTACAGGGAATGGTTAAATCGTGTTTAGTTACATCCTCAGTAATATCATACTCAAAGGGATTGAGTCTGTACTTTCTAACGATGTCTAAATCTAATTCATATACGGGTGGTAACGAATGAATAAAATTAAGCACTTCTTTAGCGTTATCATCAAGACCTGAATTGGATGCAGATGCTGTATCCATAACTTTTTCATTGGTGCGTTGTTGACTACCGTTTAGAAGTTTATCAATTTGTACTTTTGAAATTTCCATATTTATTAACATCGATTCAACCATTACTAAAAATAATTTATCTTTTAAGAATGGTTAATTTTTACAGCGTTCTTATAAAACGTTCAAGTGACTTATAAACAACAACCCGTTCAGTTTTAGTCAACACAACAAAATCCTATAGAAATAGCAACATTAGTCGATATCTCTTACATTTATCTTTAAATACTCTCCCAAAAAATCATCAGTAAGCACCTTCCGAATGAATATTGTTTTATATTAATCAGTAAGTTGAGCTTTATACATGTAATATTTCACTTACTTGTATAAATATGCAGCGATCTTTACAAATGTAAATGCAATACAAAACTGACTGTGAATTTTATTTCATTTTAAACAGTCTTATATACCTGTGATCATTGAAAATTCTTGATTTTATCGATAATGAAATCAAGATAGGTACATGAGAAATATAACACTGTCAGCAGAGCAAGAAGCTATATTAGAAGCTCGTCACAAAAAATCACGAAACGTGAGAGTGATCGCATTAAAGCAGTTCTATTACGTGTGCATGAAACCAGTGTGGTGCGCTTTATCGATAATTACCTAGACAGTGAAAAATTAACAATAGAAAGTGGTGGCCTACAAAATATCAGGATTAAATAAATGGCTACATCAGCATAAATTTAGCTATAAAAAGCCTAAAGGCGTGCCGCATAAGTTTGATGAAGCAAAACAGGCTGAATTTATTACGTATTACAAACAGCTCAAGCTAGCACTATCGTCAGACGAACGGTTACTCTTCATGGATACGGTCCATCCAACGTAAGCAACCAAAATAACGGCAGGCTGGATAAGAACAGGCGAAGATAAAGCGATAAATGGGGAATGTTTTTCATCGACGAAAGAATTTCGGCGGCGAATAAGTGAGTTTTTTACCATTACGTTACCTGAAATTTCCGCTAGTCTAGATAGTTGGATTAATGACAACTTTCAGATTTTAAAACCCGCACTTTGAATGGTAACGAGTATAGATTAAGGTTTACCAAGCTGATTAGCGTTTAGAAAAGTTTGCTAACTTATTACCCCTATTCATCTAGTAGAGGATAAGCTAACTATTTTTAGCGAGTGCTTCGGGATAATTACGTTGGCGGGTGAGTAGTACCGCTTCATGGGTTACGGCTTCTTCTGTACATTGCAACGTAATAGGAAAGTAGTGCTTAGTTAAATACTCACCTACCTGCGCCAAATTAACCAAATCACAATCCACTAAATCCTGCAAAATAACATCGGCTGCAGCGAGTGCAGACGACGCTTTTACTATTTCAGTACGCGCATAATGTTTACCATGAAAAGAAACATCCGTAGCGCGTAAATCAGCATCGTCACCCGGAATTTGCTGCGCACCAAATAAAGGCTTGGCAGCAACACTCGCTTGGGAAAAGCCAGCAATGTATTGAGCAATATGTTCGATAGAGCCTACTGTTCGGTCATGGATTAACTGCTTTGGCCATGTTTGCTCTATTTTTTTAATAAAACGTTTTGGCAACCTTGGTTGAGCACTATGCTCATCACTAACCACCAAACCTTTTTTAAACAAGGTAATATCTTTTGTCATGCCATGCAGTTGAAAGTAGCCATCAGGGTATGGTGTTAATTGCGCCATACCTTGCGGTGTGCCACGCTCACCATAAAAAACCACCTCAGGCCATAACCCCTGACATTGTGGCCAGTACGCAACATAAGCGGCTTTAAACTCAACCATGCGTTGTCGTTTAGCTTGCAGCATGTCGTCTATTTCACCACTTTTAAAACCACAGGCATTAATAACATAATCAAAGTCTTTATGCGTTTGACTGCTGTCTTGTAGATTTTTGTAGCTAACTCGCCATTTTTCCGTGGTAATTTGTTGTTCAATATTGATAACTTGGCTATTGAGTTGCAAATGACAACTTGATAACTTCTCAATCGCTAAATTAGCGATTGCAGCCAAACGAAAAGCCGACAAACCATACTCCTGCACTAACAACACAGGGAATTTTAATTTGTCTAAATCAACTTGCTGGGCAAAGGCCACTAACCAGTCTTCATTTACTTTAGCCTGAGTTGGTAAAACACGTNNTCACCGAGTACTTTGTTACGAGCATCTTGCTGTACTAACTCAGCATAACGTTGACGTAGTTTTTTCAAACGCGGTAACAACTCCACCACTTCACCTTGATCTGTTTTAGGTAAGGCAATAATCGTTGGTCTGTAATTCACACTGTGCGGATAGACTTTTACCGTGTCAATTGACTGCTCTAACAACGTTAGGCATTGCTGTTCACAAATTTCTCGATATAAGTTTCCACCGGCATGTAAGTGGCAAAAAGGCGGGCCATTAACTAAACTTTCTTCTTTTTCGATCAAGGTACTATCAATGCCTAATTCAGCGAAGCGCAAAGCAATGGTTGAGCCCGCAACTCCGCCACCAATAATGGCAATGTTAACCTTATTGATATGTTTTACTTTCTCGGTATCAGAACCAGAGTTAGCGTATAAAGGCGATTGATGCATAACGTTAATAAAAGGAAAGAGCAGAGCAGTATTCTACGTTGATAACCCTAAGCTTAAAAGTAATTAACACGGCTACCAGATAGAAAGCCGAGTAGATTTCTCAACTTTTTTGTTGATGATAATGACTAATGCACTGAGCACAAATGCAAGACTTGCCTTGTAAATCCTTAGGGATTTTTGCTAACAAAGCTGTCGGTATATTAGTTTGTGCACACCAACACTTAGCCGCCAACTCAACCGCACAACAATTTTTTTGTTGGCAAAGCGGGCAACAACTTGTGTCGATTTCAGGCTCTCTTTTAACTTCAGTAACTTTATTATTCATAAATAACTTTTAAACCCTTAATCGTCATCGTTTCATTCATCAGTTATTTATGTGCTTTATTTATATAACGCACTATCAATAAAAGCTTGAGTGAGTTGTTGATACAGTCGTTCTATTGTTGGTCGATCGCTAATATGTTCAAAAAGCGTAGTATGAACTTTCGCTTTTACTCGCTCGGTTTTATTCGATAATTGATAGCATAAATTAACAGGTTTTATTATCTCATCTATCAGCACATCAATAAGAATAAAAGCTTGCGCTAATACTATCTTGCCCCCACCTTTTTTGGTTATCACTCGCTGTGCTGTGCCTACTATTTTTTTACCGTTAAGGTTTACATTATAATCGCCATCACAATAAGAAAATTCAGTTGCATGTGTCTTACTTGTTAAACCAAATTGGCGAAAAAACACCTCTAAAACACAGCATAAATTTTCATAGGCAAGTGTAATCGAGTAAGCTTGCTGCTCAGGCCAGACATAAAGATGTGATAAATTGATAATACCTGGGCATTGCGGCACTGGCGCACCACCTGTTTTTCGCGACAGTAACTGCCAACCAGCCAAAGAAAGTGCAGAATTGAGTTCAGGAGACTCTGGCCATTTATTACCCGCAGGCAATACTAACGTTGGCTCATTTGCTTGCCAAAGCATTAAACATTGGTCGAGTTCACCCGCTTGTAATTGCGTAATGAGCTGAGCCTCTTTTTCAAAAATGCTGCCAACTCGACTTTGACTATAACGCAATAATTTCTGACGACTTTTAGCCATAATTAATTTTCTATCTAATAATTTCAGATTGTAGTTTACTTATAGACAGCTATAAAACGATAACAAATACTCATGATAATACCAAGGCGACTTAAATTACATTTACGCAATGACTCTTTCAAATTCAGCAACGGCTTGCTCTGGGCTGAGGCCACTGAGCTGTTCAGCTTCGGTAATGGCGGTAACGACTGCAATACTTTCTACCGCCGTTACAGCCACTTCTGGCGCACGCGCTAAGCTTATACCACCAATGGCAACCACAGGGATTTGCTGATGTTTATTCTCAGGTCGTAATGCTAAGACTTGTTTGAGGTTTTCAATACCTTGAATTTGCCCTGTCATGTCTTTTGTTTTGGTTGGAAAAATAGCTCCAATCGCTAGGTAAGACGGCTGTAGTTGCTGCGCTAATAAAAATTCATAACATCCGTGCGTACTTATGCCCAAGCGAATTCCTGATTGTTGAATGGCAATTAAATCTGCGTCAGCCAAGTCTTCTTGACCAATATGCACACCATACGCGCCATGTTTAATCGCCAACTGCCAGTAATCATTAATAAACAAACGAGTATCGTAATCTTTCGCCAGCGCCACTGCTTCAATAATAACTTGCTCTAATTCATCTTCATTAAGGTTTTTTACCCTGAGTTGAATTATCTTCAAACCTAAAGGTAATAAACGTTTTAGCCAATACAGCGAGTCAATAACAGGATAAAGCCCTAGCTTATCTCCTGCTAAACCTAACGAATTAAATGCCGGTAGTTTTAGATATTTTTGACTAAGCTCATCAACCGTTTGAGGGAAAAATTCAGCCTTACGTGGCCAAGCTTGCTGTTCAAAAGCACCATAATATTGATGACCGTGGCATGCGCTTACTTGCTCGCTAGAGAGTAAACCTTGATTGATAAACGCTTTGGCTAAGGAAAAAGCATCACGTACTAAATAAGCATGGGCAAGGAAAGCAGATAATGCGGTAGCAAAACTGCAACCACCGCCATGGCTATAGTGACTTTTAATACGTTTAGCGCTTAGCTGATAGCTAATCGCTGTTTGGGTTTTGTCTTGGTTATCCTGCTTGCCATTAAGCTGATTTAATTGATGGTAACAGTAATCAATTGAATGCTTTTCATCATTTTTACTGTGACCGCCTTTGACAATAATGCTGTTAATATGAAAGTCTTGATAGATTTTTTTAGCCAGCCGCTCGGCATTATTTTCACCTGCTGATTTATCAAGGCTGGCTAAGTTTCTTGCTTCCATCAAGTTTGGGGTAATAACATCAACTTGCTGTAACAAAGGTGTAAGTTGCTCTAAAGTAATCGCGCTAAAACTGCCGCCAACACTGGCTTGACCGACGGGATCATAAACACTAATGACATTGGGTATTGCTTGTTTAGTTTGCTCAATCAATTGTGCTAACCACAAAACTTGCTCAACATTAGCCACTAAACCAATTTTGATGACCGAGGGTGGTTTATCATCAATTAATAACGCCGCTTGTTGCTGTAATAACTTCACGGGAGTGGCATTTACCGACAACAGTTGCTGTGAATTTTGCACAGTGTTCGCAGTGATAAGGTGACAAACTTCAACCCCCAAGCCATGACCCGTTTTAATATCAGCAGCGATACCTGCTCCACCAGAGCAATCACTACCTGAAATGGTCCAAATTATCGGTTTTTTCTTACTATTTACTGTCATTAATTTAATCTTCTT
>JAWSUX010000578.1:0-2207 GCA_033852215.1 Colwellia sp.
TGAAATGATTTACCGTTGAGCCAGTACCAACACCTACTATACTGTCGTCTTCGATAAAGGTTAATGCCTTGATGGCAGCTGCTTTTTTCATCTCATCTTGAGTCATGGGAATTGCCTATATTTATATTGAGGTTTACTGATAGCCATAGCTATGTAATGGCGGAGATTATAGCATTCTTCTTTAGGCAAAACGAAACCTAAAAATAGTAGTTTTTTGATGGTGTTATAATTTCAGGGAGTGGGATATCCCAAATTTCAGTTGGAATGGCTGCTACTTGTTGGCAGTCGTGGGCTATACCTATGGGGTAGGGTTTAGTCGTTGTAACTTTAAGTATGCTTTTTTGCTCTTTATACCAACGTGCTAACGTTCTATCATAAAAGCCTCCACCCATGCCTAATCTCGCGCCGGTATTATCAAAAGCGACTAATGGCGTGAAAAGTATATCTAATTGGTTTATTGGACATACCTGATTTACATTAAGTTTTGGCTCTAAAATACCATATTTGTTTTTTATCAATACAGTGTCTTGTTGATAACGTAGAAACAGCAAATGTCCCGAGCAAAAAGGGTGTAATACAGGAATAAAAACTTCTTTATTTTGTTGCCAACACCAGTGAATAAAGCTAATAACATCAAGCTCGCTATCGTTTGTTAGGTAAAGTGCAATACGCTTAGCTTTATTTACCTTATCGTGTTTAATCAGGCGTTGTTTAAATGATTCACTTGCTTGTTGTTGCTGTAATTTTGTTAATTTTTGGCGACGAGAGCGCATTGTTTTTCTTAAATCAACTCGAGAATTCATTATGCTTAACCTTGCTATTGAATAGCTTAATACTTTTAGTAACTGTTAACGATTAATAATGTATTTGTGGCACACCTTCATGAGCACCAGTGACTGAAATCTCTTCTTCTAACTTTTCTTCTAAATCGGTTGTTTGGTTACCTTCAGCACCGTGCATCCATTCAATTAATTTACCTGCAGATAAAAATATAATGATACCAGTAACTAAAGCTGCAGCACCCATTGACATAAATATGTTGGCTGCGTTATCAACCATTGCTTGACCTTCACCAACGAATGAACCGATAAAACCCGCTAATTTGTTTGATAGGGCAGTAAAGAAGAACCAAATGCCCATTAATAAGGATGTAAATTTAAGTGGTGCTAATTTGGTTACCATAGACAAACCAATGGGTGACAAACATAATTCACCTAGAGTATGGAAAAGGTATGCAAAGACTAAAAATAACATGCTAACTTTTACGGTAACATCACCATCTTGTACCATAGTAGCCCAAAGCATTACAAAGAAACCTAAAGCTAAAAATGCCATGGCTAATGCAAATTTTTTCGGTGACGTTGGTTCATTAGAGCCCATTTTAATCCAAACCGAGGCAACAACAGGTGCTAATATGATAATGAACATTGCATTTAATGATTGGAATGATGAAGCCGCTATTTCAAAGCCAAATAAATCTCTATCAGTAAAGTCTGCAGCATAAATTGTAAATAAACCGCCCGCTTGTTCAAAGCCTGCCCAGAAAATGACGGAGAACATGCTCATAATTAAAATGACTTTCATGCGATCAATATCATCTGAAGTTAATGGTACTTGAGTTTTTTGTTTATCTTTCGTTTGTTTTGCTGATGGTTGTATCCCAATATCACCTAAGTATTTATCAGCTAGTGTTAGCTGCAAAGCTAAACCAACCAACATACCACAACCAGCAAGAATAAAACCGTAATGCCAGTTGACTGTTTCACCGAGTACACCGACAGTGATTGGCGCTAAAAAAGCACCTAAGTTAATACCCATGTAGAAAATAGTAAAAGCACCATCACGACGGTGATCGCCATCTTCATATAAATCGCCAACTAGACTGGAAACGTTCGCCTTAAATAAGCCATTACCAATAATGATTAAAGTTAAACCAAGATAAAAGACAGTTTCTTCCATGCCTGAAATTATCGATTTAGGAATACCTAGGGTAAAATACCCTAAAGCAAAAATCATCCCGCCCCAAAGTATTGCTTTACGTTGTCCTATATAATTATCGGCAAGCCAACCACCTAAAACAGGTGTTAAATATACAGCCATGGTGAAAGTACCATACAAACCTAAAGCTTCTGCAGGTGTCCAACCAAAGCCACCGTTTTGAACACTGGCTATTAAATACAGTACTAAGATTGCACGCATACCGTAAT
>JAWSUX010000579.1:0-202 GCA_033852215.1 Colwellia sp.
ATAGGGCGTACAATAATCATAATATGCCTCGATGAATACTTCTTGAAAGGTAAGTAACTTGTCCCTAAGTGAGACAAGTTACTTACTTTATCGCTTAACTAGTAAACAAGCTTGCAACCGCTTTTTCAAAGCGCACTAAACCTTCAATTATATCTGTATCAGGAATGACCAAAGAGGGGGCAAAACGAACAATGCTAGCACC
>JAWSUX010000579.1:222-1434 GCA_033852215.1 Colwellia sp.
GAATTTCACTAAAAACATTATACTTTGCATTAATTGCATTTAAACCATCAACATAAAGTTGTGCTTTACTTTTCACGCCAGCATATACTGCATCAGTATTTACGGTATCTACCACAGCTTCACCTACAGCACACGCTAATGGATTACCGCCGTATGTACTGCCGTGAGTACCCACTGTTAGATGCTTAGCAATATCCGTTGTTGTTAACATAGCCCCAATAGGAAAACCACCACCTAAGCCTTTTGCTGTTGTCAGGATGTCTGGAGTGACACCAAGATCCATATAGGCATAAAAAGAGCCTAAACGACCAATGCCTGTTTGTACTTCATCAAAAATTAATAACGCATTATGTTGGTTACAAAGCTCACGTACACCTTTAATAAATTCATCTGTAGGTGAAACAATACCACCTTCGCCTTGCAATGGTTCGATCATGACAGCGCACGTTTTATCTGAAATTAATGCCTTTAAGCTATCTAAGTTATTATATTCAGCATGATCAATATCACCTGGTTTAGGGCCAAAACCATCTGAATATGCCGCTTGCCCACCAACCGTTACAGTAAAGAAAGTTCGACCATGAAAACCTTGTTTAAACGCTATAATTTGTGATTTTTCTTCACCATGAACATCTAATGCCCAGCGACGTGCTAATTTTAATGCGGCTTCATTTGACTCTGCACCAGAATTACAAAAATAGACCTTGTCGGCAAAACTATTATCAACTAACTTTTTGGCCAAACGTAAAGCTGGTTCATTAGTCATTACATTTGATATATGCCACATTTTTTCACTTTGCTCTTTCAATGCGTTAACTAGTGCAGGGTGACAATGGCCTAAAGAGCTCACTGCAATACCGCTAGCAAAGTCAATGTACTCTTTATCTTGTTGATCCCACACTCTAGAGCCTTGACCGCGTACTGGAATAACCGCTGAAGGTGCGTAGTTTGGTACCATCACATCATCAAACAAGCTGCGTTCAACAGAAAAGTGTTCTGACATTCTTAATTCCTCTTATAGTTAGTGACTAATGTTTCTTCATACTAATAATAGCTTACTTCATTATGCTGATTTAAGTGTAAATAAAACCAGAAAAATCGGAATATTTTATGAAAGCAGTTATTGAGTGTAAAAATAGATGTTTAGTATGACATATATAAGGGCTTATGTCTGTTTAGAGACACTGCAGGCTAGGGCAATCGCATTAAAAA
>JAWSUX010000580.1:0-700 GCA_033852215.1 Colwellia sp.
AAATGTGCTAACTCAAATAATGGTCGGTCAACCCCAGGAGATGAAACTTCGAGGCTGTATTCACTACTAATAGGGTCTTCAACATCTAAAACAGCACCAACTTGACGACTCACTTCAGCACAATCATCAACATTAATGCCGTTTTCATGGTCAATAAACAAACGTAAAATTGAATTATTACCCGCACTAATAAATTCAACACCAAGTAGAGACTTGCCTGTTTCTTCAACTGCTGGTTTTAATAGCTCAGTGAGTTTGTGTTCAAATTTAGCCAATCGTGTTCCCCTATACTTACGCTTTCAATAAAAACATAAGTAACATATAAATTTCAGATACAAAAAAAGGGCATATAGCCCAGCGATTTTTTGCTGCTTTGTCCATTAGAATATTTTTATTTACCCTAAGATACAAAAAAACCCCAAAATAGGGGTTTATTTCACTGCAACCCCTAGAGAAATTCTAAATAAATTTAGTTCCTCTGGTTATTGATAAAATTACATAAGAAAATCATCAATAATAATTAGCGGAATAATAAGAACGCTGAGTTCTAAAAATTAAGAACTGAGAAAAAGCAAACTTATCCAGTGACACCCACTAAAAACAATGCGCTGATTATATAGCGATGAAAGATTGAGTGCAAGAGGCATTAGCATTAAGTTTAAATAAATAAAGCCCTTCCTCAGGGTGGGATCGCGCATTT
>JAWSUX010000118.1:0-11115 GCA_033852215.1 Colwellia sp.
GAAAGATTTATTTTCATAGCTATTCCTTTTTTTACTGTTACTTTAACGGCTAAGTCTCGTATGGCAGAAATGTCTGTCGCACTATAATAAGACTTAAGGGCAAGAAATAATAAAACAAGAGTTAAACCAAAATAGTTTTTTAAAACTTATTTATTGCTTACAACCTAGATTTAACATAGCTTAAAAATTTTAAAAATACTATTGATCCATCGCAAACAAAATAAATAAAAACCAGTGATTTTGTAACTGTCTGATTAGATAAACTAAAAGATAAGGTGCATTATGACAAGAGAAAATATACCTGCTAAAACATCATCAAACATGATGCCAAAACCACCTTGGAGTTTTTTATCAGCAATAGATATGGGCCAAGGTTTAAAAATATCAAAAAGTCTAAATAAAATAAAGCCGACAATAATACTTGTAACACTCAGTGGCACCATGAACATGGTAATAAAAAAACCAACAAACTCATCCCAAACAATGGCACCATGATCATGTACACCAACATCTTTTGCCGTTTTACCACAAATATAAATACCAGCAATACTCATCAAAAGCACAGCAGACATATAAACCCAAGGTGATAATAAACTGAGCAATAAAAAAATAGGAATTGCTGCCAGTGTACCGAAAGTTCCTGGCGCTTTAGGTGCTAAACCACTACCAAAACCTAACGCTAAAAATTGGATAGGATCAGCTAAATTAAACTTAACTTGTTTTTTTGTTGTGGTCACTACAATACTCTTAATAATAAATGTGTTACTTGATAAAAAGTAAGTGACTATGATTCAGTAAAATGCTCAAATCCAGCAGTATTTATTGGAATAGGTTTATTATTTAATGTTGTTGAAATAGTTTGAGATGCATTAATTTGACCAATACAAGTAAGCCGAACTCCCGTATGTGACAAAGCAGTTTCCATACCTACTTTATTGTCTTCAGAAACAGTAAACAACAGCTCATAATCATCGCCACCTGATAATGCTAAGTTAATCGCATCATCAGTTAATAAATTATCGCGCATAATAGTGGATAAAGGTAACGCATCAAGTACGACATTAGCTCCAACATTTGAAGCCTGACAAATATGTCCCAAATCAGCAATTAAACCATCTGAGAGATCGATAGCGGAAGAGGCATATTCGCGAATAGCTTGTCCCACTAAGACTCTAGGTCTAGGGTAATCAAGTTTTTCTTTTATCACATCGACACAGTTAGCATCAATATCAACTCGACCAGTGATGTGCTGTAAGGCTAATGCTGCATCACCTAATTCACCTGTAACATAAAGCCAATCTCCTGACTTAGCCCCTGAACGAGACAAATAACCATCAACAGGTGTTAAGCCCTGAGCAGTAATGGTAATACTTAATGGGCCTTGTGTAGTGTCACCGCCAATAAGCTGAACATTATAAAATTCACAGAGGTCAAACACCCCTTGACAGAATTCACTTAACCAAGCTTCATCAACATTAGGTAACGTTATAGCTAAAGATAACCAGCTAGGTTTAGCTCCCATAGCAGCTAAATCTGATAAATTAACGGCTACCGCTTTGTGACCAATAGCCCTGGGACTTGTATCAAAAGGAAAATGAACACCAGCAACAAGTGTATCGGTGGTAATAACAATATTTTGATTTTCAATAGGTGCAATAACAGCACAGTCATCACCTATTCCAAGCACAACATCTTTACGCTTAACTATTTGTTTGGTAAAAAAGTTTCTAATTAACTCAAATTCTTTCATAGATTGTAGCCACTATTTTCGGTTAATCTTCTGTGCGAATTAACTTAACTGCTTTATCTAAAACACCATTAACAAATTTATGGCTATCATCAGCTGCAAATGCTTTAGCTAATTCAATGGCTTCATTAATAACAACACGATAAGGAACATCAGAGCAATCTTTTAACTCGTAAACAGCGACGCGTAATATTGATTTCTCTACCTGATCTATATCATCAAGAGGGCGATCAACATATGGAGAAATTGCGGCATCAATGTCATTAATATTCTGAGTTACACCACGTAATAACTGCTGAAAATATTCAATATCAAAACGGCGTTTGCTATTTTCAGAGATGAAATTATTTTCAATATCCGTTACTGAATTCTGGCTAATTTGCCATGAATAAATAGCCTGTATCGCTAATTCACGCGCTTTTCTTCTAGGTGAAGGTTTCACAATATATTTCCAATTTATCTAATTACTAACTTAACGTTTTTTCATTAAAGCTGAGATAAAACGTTAACCATTTCTAACGCACCAAGGGCAGCTTCAGCGCCTTTATTACCAGCTTTGGTTCCTGCTCGCTCAATAGCTTGCTCAATTGAGTCAGTAGTGATTACACCAAAAGAAACAGGGATTTGAGCGTCTAAACATACTTGTGCCAAACCTTTATTACATTCACCTGCAACAAAGTCAAAGTGTGGTGTACCACCACGAATAACAGCACCAATGGCAATAATGGCATCAAATTCACCTTTAGAAGCCGCTTTTTTCGCGACTAAAGGCAATTCATACGCACCTGGAACACGAATGACCGTTATATCATTATCAGCGACATTACCATGACGTTTTAATGCGTCTATAGCACCTTCAAGTAAGCTGTCGACAATAAAGTGATTGAAACGCGAAACAACAATAGCAAATTTTTTGCCTTTGGCTTCAAATGAGCCTTCAATAATATTCATTTTACTTATTCCAATAAATTGGGTGATAAAAATTGCCGCAATTCTAACAAATTGTCAGCAGATAGGGTACTCGTTTCTGAAATGTATCGATAATTAATCAAAGTCGTCAAATTCCTCCAACAAAGCATCTATTTCTGCTTCTTGGGCTTCATTGATAATAATAGGTGGATTACCGTCATAAAGTCTGTAGTTCATATTTTGAAAATAAGCATTTTTGATAAATTCATAGGGATCGGCCGATTCAACAACTAACTGTTCCTGATCTCGTACAGCGGCTCTTTTTTCTAATCCCAGAATTCCTAAGCGTGCCATATTAGGCCAAAAATTGATAACAGCCATTGGCCAATAAAGGCCATCAATATAATCACCAACTTCTTCTCGAACAGAGCTTGGCCCTAGTCCAGGTATAACTAAATATGGTCCATCACCAATACCATAAGTCCCTAATACTTCACCAAACTCTTCTTGATCTCCTGACCAATCAAAATCACTGGCAGGATCATAAAAACCCAACAAACCAATAGTGGAGTTTAGAACAAAACGTCCTGTGCTTTTAGCTACATCTAAAAATTTCAACTGCAAAGCATTATTAATAATACTTGCAGGTTCATTTAAATTAAGTGCCATATTATACAAACCAGTACGTAAAAATGGTGGCGTATAACTGGTATAAACATCAGTAACTGGTTTGGCGATATATTTATCTACATAATCCCAAGTAAATGTCCAAAATGGCCTATTGACAACCTCAAAAGGATCACGATAGTCACCTAACTCTTGAGCTATTTCTGTTTTGTCATTACCTGATGTGCTGGCACAACCCGATAAAATGAGCAACATAGAGAAGGAGAATAAATAGAAAAAACACTTGATGGTTGAACTCACACCGCTTATATTCTTTTGGAGCTGCATATGCTTAGAGATGTATCTTAATTGAATTTTAATTGAATTTTCTTAAATAAGAATATAGATAATTAAGTTAAATGGAAACAGCGCTACTTTATCATGGAATCACTCATTGGGTTAGTAGTGTTTGTAAATAACCTGAAACAAACATTAACGTTCAGCACGTTGCTGATAAACCGATAATAACATTTCAACTTCTGCGCGAGGTAATTCACATTCACACATGATTTCATCAATACCCGCCCCTTTTTCTGCTAATTTAAATGCACGACTATAAAATTTGTCTTGCCCTTGGTTTTCTTGCCATTGACTAATAAGCTTTTTTTGCTCATTAACGTGTTGCTGTAATATTTTAATACGATGTTCTAATTGTTTAGATACTTGTACATTTTCTATAGTATTTTGTTCCGTTGCTTTAATATCAGCTGCAATACTATTTTGAAGACTGTCAGTATCTAATCGTAATTCACTGACAAAAAGTTCACTAGCCTCCATTTGCCTAGTAATTGCTTGCACTTGTCCTTGTAATCGAGAAAATAAAATATAAAAAACAAAGCTGCTTATAATAACCAAAAAAAATGCCAACACGGCAAGTATTGGCACGGCCAATAGCGACATAAAAACTAGCCCTATTTAAAAAATTAATAAACAGAGAAAAACATTCATTAACGCTTTTCTCTTTAGTTCGGTATAGGCGATAAACTAACAATTAAAACTGCTTTAATTCATCCCATTCATCATCTGAAAGTAACTTATCTAGATCAACTAAGATCAATAATTCACCATCACGATTAGATACCCCTTGAATAAACTGAGCACTTTCTTCATTACCAACATTTGGAGCAACATCAATTTCAGAAGCTTTTAAATAAACAACCTCAGCAACACTATCAACAAGAATACCGATAACTTGCTTTTCCGATTCAATTACAACAACACGGGTATTATCAGTAACGTCACAAGGCTCTAAACCAAAACGTGAGCGAGTATCAATGACAGTAACAACATTACCACGTAAATTTATAATACCTAGCACATAAAGTGGAGCGCCAGGTACAGGAGCTATTTCACTGTAACGTAGAACCTCCTGGACTTGCATAACATTGATACCGTAGGTTTCATTTTCTAATTTAAAAGTAACCCACTGTAAAACCTCATCATTGGCATCTACTTTTGTCTCTGAACTTCGTCTTACATCTGACATACCACTTGCCTCTCAAAATATTATTTAATCAATAAGATTTAATAAGTGTGAACTACCCTTGATTAATCCCACTACCTTCATCGAGTAATTTAATTAATGCACTTACATCAAGTAAGGCACACATTTTCTCTTTTACCAAACCCGATAACCAAGGTCGTTTATTAGTACTATCTAACCATTTAACTTCATCTTGCCTTAATATTACCGTGTCAACTAAGTGTTCGGCCATCAAACCCCATGAGCTATCATTTAACATAATGATATATTTATAATTTAACGAATCTTTTAGTTTATCATCGCATTTTTCTGGCATAACCCATAGAGCAGTATCCACAACATTAATTTTATCTTCTCGGTGTAACATCACACCTTTAAACCAGTCTGGTTTACCCATCAAATTAGTTGTACTTCCCACTTTATGAATGCCACCTAATTCAATTAATGGTACTGCAATCATTAAGCCTGCCACATCAAAATACATTGCTTGAAAATCTCCTTGTCTATAGGGTTTAGCTACATCCTTAGTATCTTCCGAACGACTTTTATGGGTTGATAATGTCGTTAATTTTATATCCATAGATTCAACAACTTCTATAGAAGTTTTTTCTTGCTGTTCTATTTCTTCCTGCTGCTCAATTGGAGCACTAACATTTTGTAATAACTTCTCTAACGATTTACTCTCTTTATCTACCGTTAAATTTGTAGTTTGAGTAACCGTGGGGGATTTAATTAATACTTGTGGCGTACTACTATGCTTTTTAGTTCCTGTAATCTCATCATCTGTCAGTAACTCCGACAAATAATTTTTCATTACCTCTTTACTGGCGGCTAATGACTTAGACATTAATGATTACCTTCTTGAACTTCCATCGCTTGGTTAAGTAGATAATTTAATAAACTTATATAAGCAATAGTACCCCGGGAGTTCGCTGCATAGTCTGAAGGTATTTTCTGTACAGTACTTGCGTTACGTAAATTAGTATCTATAGGTATAACACCAGGCCAAATTTGATCCGCGTACAACTCTTGCAGTTTTTTGAAGGCTAAAATAGATGCTTTAGTTCGTTTATCAAACATAGTCGGTACAATAGTGAACTTGAACGGAGCATCTTGCTCTCCTTGCATTATTTCCATAGTTTTGATCATGCGATCTAAACCCTTTAATGCTAGAAACTCGGTTTGAACGGGTACAATAATTCGATCAGCAGCAGCAAGTGCATTAACCATAAGCACACCTAAAATTGGTGGGCAATCCATCAAAACATAGTCATACTCACCGGCTATTTTTTGCACTGCTTTCTTTAGTACCAACCCCATTCCACCTTTTGTACCTAAAGAACGATCTAACGTAGCTAAGCCCATAGTTGCAGGTAAAATATCAATGTTTTTATATTGAGTTGGACATAAGCTTTGTAATATTTGTTCTTTCGATGAAACTTGAGTGAATAAATCATACACACTTAAATCCAAATCTTCTGACTCAATGCCAAAATAATAACTTAATGAAGCATGGGGATCTGTATCAACTAACAAAACCCGTTTTCCTCGATCAGCTAAAACACCTGCGAGGGCAATGGTTGTCGTAGTTTTACCAACACCACCTTTCTGATTTGCTACCGTCCAAACTACCAAAAGGTTTTCCTAGTTATCATCATCTGCATCTCTAGTAGTGATACGAATACCACCATTTTTTAAACGAATAATTTTAATGTTATTTTCTTGACTGTTTTCTATTGGTGCCAGTGTTTCAGCTATTGCAGCAACATCTTTAAGACTGATACTTTGTGCATTCAGCAAATTCGACTTTTCTAAACCAAATTTAGAGATAGCAATAACAACTCTCCTATTCTTTGCTCTCCCCTGCTCTGTCGTATTCGGCGCATTAGGATAATACTGACCGTAGCCTTCAATAGCCATACGAGCTGGATCTATACTAAGGACCTCTAATAAACGTAAAATGGCCGTTGCTCGATAAACTGATAACTCCCAATTTGATGAAAAAATTTCATTATTAATCACCTGATTATCAGTATACCCGCGAATACGTACATAATTACTAACTTTACCAATGACATCATAAATAACGGATAGAATATTTTTCGCTGAATTAGTTGCTGATGATGAACCACTTGGAAATAACAAACCGCTATTTAATTCAATTTCTAACCAATCACCATCTATTTGTAATTGCGCATAACCTGACTCAACTAGCTCATATAAAGCGCTATTTAGCTCTTCCTCAAGAGAAGTTAAGTTACTGCCTACTTTCGCATCAGAAATATTAGATAAGCTTTGCTCCCCCTCTAACAACTCAGGGCCTGCAACATCTAACAAAGCATTACCATAAAGTATTTTATTTTCTTGACTATTATTTACCATCAATAAGCCATCACCATGGCCACGATTTTTAGTTTTATCTTTATTCGCTTGAAAGACCATACCAAAAGACTCTGTAATGGTTTCAAAAGGCTTTTCATTAACCATAGCCATTGCATACAGAACAACAAAAAGTGCAAACATAAGTGTCATATAATCAGCATAAGAAACTAACCATCGATGAACATTATCATGCTCAACAGTATGTCTTCTTTTACGTAATCTATTCATTAGACTAACCTAAATACTGACAATCTATTTTCAATAGCGTGCGGATTTTCACCATTAGCAATACCTATCAAGCCCTCGCTTATCATTTCTCTGTACATGGTTTGTTGGTGTATAATAGCTCTGATTTTATTTGCTATAGGCAGATAAAAAAGGTTTGCAAAACCAACCCCATAAATAGTTGCAATAAAGGCAGTTGCGATACCTTGGCCTAACAAGTCTGGCTGAGTTAAATTACTCATAGCATGAATTAAACCAAGTACTGCGCCTAAAATCCCAATAGTTGGGCTATAGCCCCCCATTGCTTCGTAAACATTTGCCGAGCGTAAGCTATGCTCTCGGTAAATATCCAAATCTAATTCTAGTGATGTCCGGAAGTTTTCTATATCAATACCATCAACCAATGAGTTTAAACCTTTTTGGGTATAACTATCTTCAACTTCTAACGCAATGTCTTCGAGTGATAGGTAGCCAAGCTCTCTCGCCTTTTCAGCCCATAAGACAATATTATTTATACCTTGGTCAACATCATATTGAGGTGGAAAAAAAACCCATTTAAGCAGTGATATAGCATGAAGAAATTGCACAAGCGATGACTGCAACATTACAGCACCTAATGTACCACCAAAAACAATAATAAAAGCAGGTAGCTCAAATAGAGCACTAATTTCCCCTCCTTCAAGACTAAAGCCAATATAAATAGCTAATAACGCAACAACAAGTCCTGCGACACTAAGCCTATCCACAACCAATTTCCTTAACCATCGACGAAGCCATGGCATCTAGCGGCAATGATAACTGAGATATCCCTGCCTTATCAATTGCTTGTGGCATACCATAAACAACACAAGACTCTTCACCTTGAGACCAGATTGTAGCACCTTTATCTTTTAACATTCTCGCTCCTTCTTTACCGTCAGAGCCCATCCCAGTCAAAATTACTGCCAAAACTTTCCCTGCAAAGGTTTTTGCTGCAGAGCCAAAACTAATATCAACACTTGGTTTAAAGGTGATTTTAGGCGAATTATCATCAAGAATTTTAATTTTCGCAGATTTTCCAGAGCCCGTAATAAGCATTTGTCGACCACCTGGAGCTAAATATGCACAACCAGCTTTCAATAGATCACCATCAGAGGCTTCTTTAACCATAATGTTACATAAAGAATTAAGACGGCCAGCAAAAGCTTCGGTAAAAGCAGCTGGCATATGCTGTATCAAAATAATTGGAACAGGAAAGTCAGTATCAAATTGAGTTAATATTTTTTGTAATGCTACGGGTCCACCTGTAGAGGTTCCAATAGCTAATAAGTTATATTCTTTTCCTGAGCTTTTGCTCACTGGTTTATGGCTGTGTATCTCCTGATGATAAGCTCTAGAAGAGTACTGATTAACCGATTTTTCTCTTGTGATAGCTTGGGCTGAAGTTGAAGCTTTATTTCTTAAAGGAAATCGATTCTCAGAAGTTAATGGCCGAGCTGCAACGACTCTAGGTTTGTTCATCCTATGTTTACGTGCTATTTCTAATACGCGTTGGCGTAATAAACTACCCGCTTCATCAGAATTTTGTGCAATTTCACTAAATTTTTTGGGTAAAAAGTCTAAAGCGCCGGCATCAAGGGCCTCTAATGTTGATTTTGCGCCTTGATGAGTTAAAGAGGAAAACATTAAAATAGCTGTTGGCGATTGTGACATTATCTTTTTAACTGCTTCAATGCCATTTAGAACAGGCATTTCAATATCCATCGTTATTACATCAACATTAAGGGCAAGTGCCTTATCGACTGCCTCTTGACCATTTACCGCAACATCAACAACTTCAAGTTGCGGGTCTTTATTGAGGATGTCTGTGACTCGACGTCTAAAAAAACTAGAATCATCAACAACAAGTACCTTATATGCCATTTAATCTCTCTAAATCTGTTGAGCTAATGCACCTCAACTCAAGTGCACTAATATGAACCATTGTTAGCGTTTTGATTAATATTAACTATGCAATTTTTTATTTACGGGTGATTTTTTCGCATAAAACTTTAACATATTAGGAATATCTAAAATCAAAGCAATACCACCATCACTAGTAATTGTTGCACCTGCCATACCTGGAGTTCCGTGAAGTAAACGATCAAGGGGCTTAATAACAACTTCTTCTTGACCAATTAAACTGTCAACGACAAAAGCAACTTGTTGATTACCTAGCTGTACTATGACTACATGACCCTTTTCATGCGGTTTTTCTTCAAAATCACGCACTAACCATCGATCAAGGTAGAATAATGGGATAGCTTTATCTCTTACAATAATGGTTAATTGACCATCCACATTATTTGTATTCGATAAATCCAAATGGAAAATTTCATTCACTGAGCCAAGTGGTAAAGCAAATGTCTGCTTACCTACCACAACCATTAACGTCGGTAGAATAGCCAAGGTGAGCGGAACTTTAATCTCAAGAACAGTACCAACACCTAACTCAGAGTCAATGCTAACCGTACCATTAAGTTGAGTTATCTTGGTTTTTACCACATCCATGCCAACACCGCGCCCTGAAACTTCTGAAATTTCAGTTTTGGTTGAAAAACCTGGAGCGAAGATCAAACTAAAAGCTTCTTTATCAGGCATTCGAGCGGCAGCATCTGCGTCTAGTACACCACGTTCAATGGCAATACTCTTCAATTTTTCAGCATCCATACCAGCACCATCATCTTTAATGGTTAATAGGATGTGGTCACCTTCTTGTGAAGCTGATAGTACAACAGTACCTTCTCTTGGTTTTCCCTTAGCTGCTCGAACATCAGGCTCTTCCACCCCATGATCAACAGAGTTACGCACTAAATGCACTAAGGGATCAGCTAGTGCTTCAACTAAGTTTTTATCTAAATCAGTTTCTTCACCTTCAAGAATTAGTTGAATTTCTTTTTTCAAACTTCTGGCTAAGTCACGTACAACTCTTGGAAATCGCCCAAAAACTTTCTTAATTGGCTGCATGCGAGTTTGCATAACAGCACCTTGTAAATCGGTAGTTACTGCATCTAAATTAGTAACGGCTTTATTTAAATCTTCATCATCATTTACTAAACCTAAACTAGTTAAGCGATTTCGGACTAAAACCAATTCACCTACCATATTCATAATTTGATCGAGTCGTTTAGTATCAACTCTAACCGTTGTTTCACCTTGAGAAGCTGCTGGTGCTTTCTTTTCTCCCGATTTAGCTGCCGTTTTAACTGCCGCGGCTTTAACAGGTGGGGAAGCAGGGGGAGTATTAGGCACTGAAGTCGCTGCTACTGGTACATCATTATTTTGGGGAGCTGGCGTAACAGCTCTAGGCGTTTGTACATTGGTAACTGAAACTTTTGGTGCGTTACCTTTACCGTGAAGTTCGTCAAGTAATTTTTCAAACTCTAAGTCATCTATTTCATCGCTAGATACTGTAGTTTGAGGCGTTTTATCTCCAACATCTCCTGCAGAAAATGCGCCTTGACCATGTAATTCATCAAGTAAAGATTCAAATTCATCATCTGATATTTCATCGCCAGAAGCCATACTTTGGCTATCACTAACCTCAGGGCTAGCGACTTCTGCTGCAGGTACACTACCCGAACCATGAAGTTCGTCTAATAATCGTTCGAATTCATCTTCACTCATTTCATCACTTGAGTTTGAATCACTCGGCGAGCTTATCACTGGGGCGGCTGCAGCTTCA
>JAWSUX010000581.1:0-1247 GCA_033852215.1 Colwellia sp.
AAGTAATCACCTTTGCCATGTTTAAAGGCATCATCAGCACGACATTAAGATAAACTGACGTGATAAATAGTAGATAATAACTATTAAAGCAGCTTCGGATTTTTTGGATAGAACTTATCTGGCACAGAGCTAATATGTTCAAAAAAACGGGTGTCTTTATAAGGTAATTTCATAAAACCGGAAATACCCAAGCCATTAATTGTCGGTAACAACTGTAATATTTCCAGCAAGCATTGTTTAAATTCAGCTTCTTTTTCATGATTTAATAACATTAAATAACTGTGTATTTTTAAATGGTTAGGTAACACCTCAAAAATAATACACCCCGTATGATGAATTAAATTCATTCGCGCTAAAACAGCCATTAGCTCATCAGGTAAATATAAATATTCATCGGGGTCTTTGCCATCTTCAAAATATGAATGTAAACGAGTGATATCATCAACATCAGGTATATCGCTCACATCATAGGGGATACGTTGTTCTGCCCTAGCTACAAAAGGTTTTCTTCCATGATCTCGCTCAATATGTAAGGTATCACGAGCATTAAACAAACAACTTTTAAATACGCCAATACGAAAAATACCTTGAGCAATATTGATAATATTATTAACAGCGCTTGCAAAAGAATTTTGCAACTTTTTATCAAATAATGTGAGATTCGAGTCAATATACACACCTTCTTTTGCCCAATGTATAGCTAAGCCTCCCACAACAGGAAAGTTACCTAAACGGCTTAAAGCGGCAATAAAGGCTTTTTCATTGTCGCCCATGCCCATCAAGTAGTTTTTATAATATTTTTCTAACTGAGCATCATCAATATCAGTTAACCCCTCATCAAAAGATGATTCGCGCAAAAATGATTTTCTTGAGCCATAAACCACTGACTCAATAGCGGACGACTTTACCTTTAGCCAAACAGGAATAAGCGCACTAATATTCGGGCGATTAGCTTGTGTCCTTTTATCTACCACGACTAATCGCTTTAAATAGGGTAAATTATTGAAAAAATAATCACCCGCTTGGCAGCGAATTTTTTCATCTGCGCTGAGCATGCCTGTTAAGACTTGCGCTAACACTTTTGGTAAACCTAAAGAGTTTACTGTGATGATATTTACACCATAACGGCATGACTGCCCTGAAGCTAAGGCATATAACGTAGCCGCCAATCCTTGTTCATCAAAACGCGGAGAAGATAAACCACCATTTAATTGCTCTGGGCCGATAAAGTAAACATCACCTAACCT
>JAWSUX010000119.1:0-2408 GCA_033852215.1 Colwellia sp.
TTGATTTAATTCCATGAGGATCTCCTGTCTATTTGAAACTATCTAACTGATTGTATAAGTAAACCATATCGCTTATTTAGACGTTTGGGAATGACTATTTTAAAAAATATTATTTAATCTAACTTTTCTTGTAATAAATTTTTTTTTCTTAATACTAAGGGGTAATATTTTAAAAGGTAAATTTACATGAAAGCTGTGTGGAAAACTATGCGGGAAGTTGGCAGGAAAATTAACAGTGAAGTAAAGTGGTATAAATTTTTGTTGCTCGCTTTGTTTTTAACTACCAATCAGCTTTGGGCTGATGATGCTACTAGTGGCAGTTTAACGGAAAAAAAACTCATACTGTCAAGTTGTCATTTAGGTGAAATTAGATCACAAGTAAAATGTGGCAAGCTTGAAGTACCAGAAAACTATCAAAAACCTGACGCTGATAAAATATCAATAAATTTTGCCGTATTGCCTGCTATTGATAACCGTGAAAACAAAACACCACTGATGTTTTTAGCTGGTGGCCCAGGGCAAGCAGCCGTTGAGTTAGCGACAGGGTTAAATCGAATTTTTCGTGAAGTACGTAAAACTCGCGATATTATCCTCGTTGATCAACGCGGCACCGGGGAAAGTAGTGCTTTATTATGTGACTTAGAAAATGATGAGGATGTTTATAAACTTTTACCTGAAGAGTTAAGTACACAAAATGTTGAGCGTTGTATTAGTCAGTTTAAAGGTGATGTCAGTCAATACAATTCTGAAAATGCTATCAGAGACTTTGATGCGGTACGTAAAGCACTAGGTCATGACAAACTAAACATTTACGGCGGCTCTTATGGTACACGCGCAGGATTGATTTATATGCGTATGTTTCCACAATCATTGGCAAGCGTTGTACTTGATAGTGTTGGTCCAATTGAGGTGCCTATCGGTATGTTTGGACGAAGTGGTGCGCGTGCGTTTAGTTTTATACTGGAAAATTGTAAAAACAATGAATCATGTCATAAAGCCTTTCCTAATTTGAAAGAAGAATTTCAACAAGTTAAAGCTCGTTTGGCTAAACAGCCAGCATCACTTAATATTCAACATCCTCGTTTAGGCACGCCAACCACTTTTGTCGTTAATTCAGCGAAGTTTACTGGGCATTTGCGTATGCAACTTTACAGTATGCGCGGTCGTTCTATGGTACCTCTTGTTATTCATCAGGCATATTTAGGCAATTATCTACCACTACTTGGTTTAATTGCGAGCAGTGAAGGTGAACAACTGGTGTATACCGGTTTGCTTTTTAATATTGTTTGTAATGAAGATATGCCAAGGGTATCTGCGCAAGTTAAGGCAGATGATGCGGATAATAATTTTGATGGTGCTGATTCTCATTTAGCGTTCACGACTATTTGCCCGTTATTTCCGCAATATCGACCAGATGAAGATTTCTATCAAAGTATTACCGCTAATATCCCAACACTTATCTTGTCAGGAAATTTAGACCCTGTAACACCACCAAGTAACGGCGAATATTCCGCAGCAACGTTACCTAATAGCCATCATATTATTGTAAATAACGCTTCACATACGGTTGCGATGAGTACTTGCGCTAACGATATCGTTAATGAATTTTTAACGAAAAAAGATCCTAAAGCGCTTGATGAGTCTTGCCTTAATGATATTCCAACAGAAACTTTTATGACCAGTGTTAATGGCGTGCAATAGTGCACTGGTAAAGTCAGGATGTATTGGTATTTTAAGGCAGTAGTACTTTTAAGGAAACGGTAATGATTGAAGTAAATAATTTACACAAGCGCTTTATTGATAGTAAAGATAAAAAAAAGACTGTTATAGCGCTTGATGGCCTGTCTTTTACCGCGAAAGATGGTGAAATTACGGGGATTTTAGGACCCAACGGTGCAGGTAAAACTACTTGCTTACGTACGTTATATGGTTTGCTTTCTGCTGACGAGGGGGATGTTACTATTGATGGCATTAAAGTCGCAGAAGATCCTTTAGCTGCACGCGCTAAGCTAGGTATATTTCCCGATAAATTTGGTTTTTACGAACGGTTAACCGCGTATGAACAAATTGACTATTTTGCCAGTATTCATGGCATGACCGGGGCTGTTAAAAAGCAAGCCATTGAGCAAATACTCAAAGACTTAGATATGGAAGCGTTAGCGCACCGTAAAACCGTAGGTTTTTCTCAGGGGCAGCGTATGAAAGTCACCTTAGCACAAGCACTTGTGCATCAACCCCAAAATTTTGTTCTTGATGAGCCAACACGCGGTTTAGATGTTATGAGTACTCGCGTATTACGTAATCATTTAGCTAAATTTAAGGCCAAAGGTCACTGCATTATATTTTCATCTCGTGTTATGCAAGAAGTCGCAGCTTTATGTGACCGTGTCATTAGTGTTGCTAATGGC
>JAWSUX010000582.1:0-880 GCA_033852215.1 Colwellia sp.
ACACTTAGGTGTATTAAAGGCATTAGAATTGCTCGACGTTCCTTTTAATGACTTAGTTGGTGTTTCAGGCGGCAGTATTATTGCTAGTTTTTACGCCTCGGGCATGTCGCTTAATAAAATTAAAAGCATTGCTTTGCAAACTAACTATAATCAATTTCGTGAATTCTCCCTACTTAAACTAATTCGCCATGGCGGTTTAAGTTCAGGAGACGCCTTTGAACGTTGGCTCGATGATAAATTACAGGGAAAAACCTTTGCCCAGCTTGATAAAAAACTGCATGTAGTGGCTACCGATGTTACTAATGGTAAAGCTGTTATCTTTGATGCTGAATTAACACCTGATATGAAGGTGTCGAAAGCCGTACGTTTTTCCATGTCTATTCCACTAGTTTTTAGTTTTAAAGCTTTTGGTAAACATATTATGGTTGACGGTAGCATTTTATCTGAAGATGCACTGCATCGAGATTGGGATCATCAAGGGACACCCGTATTATGTTTTCGTTTAAGAGGTGAACACGAGTATGATCAACTTAATGTAAACGGCTTTTTTCCTATTTATAACTACGTTACCTTACTAATCCGAACATTTATGACCACTATTTCTCGAGAATATATCAACGAAAATTTCTGGCACAATACCATTGTTATCAATATAGGGGAGCACTCTGCCGTTGATTTTAAAATGACTAAAGAAGATAAACATGAATTATATAAAATCGGTTTTAAAACGGCTATGGAAATAATTCCAATAAAAATAGCGCATTAAGTTAATGCCTTTTGAATTTTAAGAATTAAAATAGCTGAATATAGTAATCTACTTGCCACACCATCCTATTCATTGTCATAATAACTTTTCAAATTAGTACGTTAGCTAACTCGT
>JAWSUX010000583.1:0-468 GCA_033852215.1 Colwellia sp.
CTGTCTTGAAAAACACCGCTTCAGATAAAATGCTACCGTCAACCATGATATGTTTACCAAAAGGCTTGAAACTAAAAACTAGTGGAATAGACATGGAAAAACGTACGGCTTTTGACACCTTCATATCAGGTGTTAATTCAGCGTCAAAGATAACAGCTTTACCATTAGCAACATCGGTAGCAACAATATGTAGTTTTTTATCAAGCTGTGCAAAAGTTTTTCCTTGCAATTGTTCATCGACCCAACGTTCAAAGGCGTCTCCTGAGCTTAAGCCGCCATGGCGTATTAATTTAAGCAGGGAGAATTCACGAAATTTATTATAGTTAGTTTGTAAGGCAATACTTTTTATTTTATGAAGTGACATGCCTGAGGCGTAAAAGCTAGCAATAATACTGCCGCCTGAAACACCAACCAAGTCATTAAAAGGCACGTCGAGCAACTCTAGAGCCTTTAATACACCTAAGTGTG
>JAWSUX010000120.1:0-6318 GCA_033852215.1 Colwellia sp.
ATATTAGTGTTGTGTTAGATACTGACCAATCATTAGAGATTATTGATGATGGTCGAGGCATGCCAACAGATATTCACCCAGAAGAAGGGGTTTCAGGTGTTGAACTTATCTTTTGTAAATTACATGCAGGCGGAAAATTTTCTAATAAAAGTTATCAGTTTTCAGGTGGTTTACACGGTGTTGGTATTTCAGTGGTTAATGCGTTATCCACACGGGTCGATGTAAATATTCGACGCGACGGTAAAGTGTTTGAAATGGCATTTGAGCATGGTGATAAAGTTGAAGAGTTACATGAAACTGGCACGGTAGGTAAACGTAATACGGGTACTAGTGTTAAGTTTTGGCCTGACAGTAAATATTTTGATACGGCTAAGTTTTCAGTTCGCCACTTAACGCATTTATTAAAAGCAAAAGCAGTTTTATGTCCGGGTTTAACCCTTAAGTTTCATGACAAAATTGAAAATAAAAAATACGAATGGTGTTATGACGATGGCCTAACTGATTATTTAAAAGAATCAGTGAAAGACTATATTACCTTACCCGAACAACCCTTTGTTGGTGTGTTTACTGCACAAAGCGAAGCCGCAGATTGGGCTGTAACTTGGTTGCCAGAAGGCGGTGAAGGTATTGGCGAAAGTTATGTTAACTTAATTCCAACGATTGCCGGTGGTACTCATGTTAATGGTTTACGGCAAGGCTTACTTGAGTCAATGCGTGAGTTTTGTGAATTCCGTAATATTTTACCACGTGGTGTTAAATTAACCCCCGATGATATTTGGGATAAATGTAGCTATATTTTATCAATTAAAATGCAAGACCCACAATTTGCAGGGCAAACCAAAGAGCGTTTGTCATCGCGTCAATGTGCCGCGTTTGTCACGGGAGTGGTAAAAGATTCCTTTAGCTTATGGTTAAATGAGCATACCGATACGGCCGAACTTCTGGCTGATTTTTGCATTAATAATGCACAAAAACGTATGCGAGCCAGTAAAAAAGTGGTACGTAAAAAAATCACTTCTGGCCCGGCATTACCAGGTAAATTAACGGATTGTGGTAGTCAAGATTTAGCGAGAACCGAAATATTTTTAGTCGAAGGTGACTCTGCTGGCGGCAGTGCGAAACAAGCGCGAGATCGAGAGTTTCAAGCGATAATGCCACTGCGCGGTAAAATTCTTAATACATGGGAAGTCGACTCTGGGCAGATTTTGGCTTCACAAGAGGTGCATGATATTTCTGTTGCTTTGGGTATTGACCCCGACAGTGATGATTTAACTGAATTACGTTACGGCAAAGTGTGTATTTTAGCGGATGCCGATTCGGATGGGTTACACATAGCAACGTTATTATGTGCGCTCTTTACGCAACATTTTTTACCACTGGTGCAAGAGGGACATGTTTACGTTGCAATGCCACCTTTATATCGTATTGATATTGGTAAAGAGGTGTTTTATGCCCTTGATGAAGCAGAGAAAGATGGCATATTAGACCGAATTGAAGCCGAGAAAAAGCGCGGTAAAGTCAATGTACAACGTTTTAAAGGTCTGGGTGAAATGAATCCGCCTCAATTACGTGAAACTACGATGGATCCTAATACACGTCGTTTAGTGCAATTGACCGTTGATGAACATAGTGAAACCATGGAATTAATGGATATGTTACTCTCGAAAAAAAGAGCCAGCGATCGTAAGGAATGGTTACAAAGCAAAGGTGATATGGCAATAGTTTAACTGTTATTTATAGTGGTCTGTAAAACATAAGTTGACAACATTGCATCATAACCTGTCAATAATTATGTCATAAGTTCTTTTCCAATTTTAATTTACGAGTGTTCTTTATGATAACGGTTCCTTATTTGAATGTTTCAATCTTAAAACCTGTATTAATTGTTCTTATATTCTCAACTACTACCTTGTCGTGTAATGATAGTTCACCAAATAAAACGCTTTCTTCAACTCAAACACATAGAAACCAAGTGTTTGTAAGCAATGCAGCTAAACTTTCTGAATCAGCTTATGTTTTTGCTTTTCCTATGGTAGAACACTTTAAGCGTGTACGAGAGTATCTTGGTACTGATAGTGAAATTGGTGCTAATACATTTGTACACTTAAGTGGCTTAGCAACACCAGAAGATCGAGATATTATAGGACCCAATAACGATACTTTGAATTCATCAATAATGTTGGATCTGCGTGCAGAGCCAGTCGTTGTGAGTATTCCTGATATATTTGGTCACTATTTTTCGATGCAACTGCTAAATATTGTAACAGACAATTTACCCATCATTGCTTCTGAACAGGAAGGATCTGTGGCCAATGATATTATTATGCGGGTCCTGATTGGGACTCAAGTAGTTTTAATAATGAACAACAGTTACCTATTATTTATTCAGATTCATCGGTGTTATTTGCGTTGTTAAGGGTAGGAGTGGAAAACGAAGCAGATTTGGCTATCGCTCAAACATACCAACATCAGGTATCGGTTTTAACGTTAAGTAATTTTTTTGGTGATGTTCCTCCTGCTGCAATTGAGCCTATTAATTGGCCTGCTGAATTTAATGTTAAAGCCAATGATTCAGCCGTTTTTTTTAGTTATATGAATTTTATGATGCAGTTTCATACGTTTAATGAAACAGAAAATGAACTTTTGGCGACTTTTTCACCTTTGGGTATTGGGGTGGATGAGATATTTGAATTGGCTAGCTTCGATACTGAAACTCAAACTAATATAGCTAATGGAATTAGCGCTGCACGTTCAGCAATACGTTTCCCAGAAGGGGTTGGAGAAAAAATTAATGGTTGGGCTGTTCCTAATCCATTAGTAGGTGATTATGGCGATGATTATAATTTTAAAGCGGTAATTGCTTGGTATGGTACTTATGCATTACCTATTTCAGAGGCAGCATATGCAAGAGCCACAGTAGATAGCAGTGGTGACTCATTAAGTGGGACTAACGCTTACAAGCTCCATTTTTCGGCGGAAAATATTCCCGAAGCTGATTATTTTTGGTCACTCACTATGTATGATGCAGAGCAGTTTTTGGTATCGAATAATATTGAACGGTACTCATTGGGAGATCGTTCAAATTTATTATCGTTGAATGACGACGGATCATTAACAATATATCTACAAAAAGAAAGTCCTGGTGTTGATTTTGAATCTAATTGGTTACCTGCACCAGATGACGACTTTTCTATTAATATGCGTATGTATGGGCCACGAGAAGATGTTATTAGTGGTAATTATGTTTTGCCTGTAATCGAGTTGATTCAATAAACGAGAAAAGGACAATACGTTATTCAGACTTTGCTCCTTTTATATATTACATACACGGTTGTTATTTTACGGTGACTGATTTTATGACGACAGTTAGTAATATCTGTAATAGCTAAACAAAGACACCTTCAGCTACTATTATTTGACAGTTTATGCTGTATTAAATAATGAGATTGTCATATAGGTATTTATTAAAGTATTCACAAAACGGTAATATTGCTGTGTTATTTATTTAAACTACATAAGCTGAATTTTCTTTACCAAATTTATCTCACCCTCAAAAAAGAAAGATAAAAGTAAGTTAATAATATGAAAATAAAAATAGGTATTAACGGTTTTGGCCGTATGGGGCGTTTAATCATGCGAGCTGCATGGCAATGGCCTGAGATTGAATTTGTACAAATAAATGACGTTGCGGGTGACGCGCCAACTTTGGCGCATTTACTTAATTTTGACTCTATTCATGGTCGATGGCACCTTGAAGCGAAAGCTGACCGTGACGTGATGTCTATTGGAGATAAAACGTTAGCGGTAAGTCAAAATAAAAACATCGAAGACAGTAATTGGTCAGGGTGTGATGTTGTTATCGAAGCCTCGGGAGTTATGAGGAATTCAGCTAAGTTACAAGCTTATTTCGAGCAAGGTGTTAAAAAGGTTTTGGTCACGGCACCAATGAAAGTGAATGAGCAAGAGACTAATGTTATTAATATTGTTATGGGTGTTAATCAGCATTTATATCATAGCGAACAACATAATATTGTTACGGCTGCTTCTTGTACTACAAACTGTTTAGCGCCAGTGGTAAAAGTATTGCAGGACCATATTGGTATTGCGCATGGAAGTATGACCACTATTCACGATATTACCAATACGCAAACTATTCTTGATGCGCCACATAAAGACTTACGCCGAGCGCGTGCTTGTGGTCAGTCATTAATCCCGACAACAACGGGATCAGCTAAAGCGATTACCGATATTTTCCCTGAGCTGAAAGGAAAACTTAATGGCTATGCTGTACGTGTGCCATTGGCTAATGCTTCCTTAACTGATTGTGTATTTGAGATGAAACGTGCAGTTAGTGTGAATGAAGTTAACCGATTAATGTCAAGTGCGGCAACAGGGGAGCTTAGAGGGATTTTAGGCTATGAAGAGCGGCCGTTAGTTTCGGTTGATTACAAAACAGATGCTCGCTCATGCATAGTTGATGCGCAGTCAACTATGGTGGTTAATGATACCCAATTGAAAATGTATTTGTGGTATGACAATGAATGGGGTTATGCCAACCGCAGCGCAGAGTTAATGAAACTTATTGCTGCTTCACTTTCATTATAAAGGCTGTTTACTTTTACTGATTATTTTACCACAGCCCTTAATTAGTTGTTTTCCATCACCGTAGTACCACTTTTTCACAATTCTATGTTCACTAAAATTACTTCCCTACCAACAGCAGTTAAGCAATATGTAATTATTACCAGTAATTACTGGGCATTCACCTTAACTGACGGCGCCTTGCGTATGTTGGTTTTATTGCACTTCCATCAGTTAGGCTATCAACCTTTTGCCATTGCTATGTTATTCGTTTTTTATGAAATGTTTGGCGTTATCACTAATTTAGTTGGTGGTTGGCTTGGTGCTCGTATTGGTTTAAATAAAACCATGCAGACTGGCTTGTTTATGCAAGTTTTTGCTTTATTGATGTTAAGCGTGCCCAGTGAGTATTTAACACTTGTTTATGTCATGGTAGCGCAAGCATTATCGGGTATTGCGAAAGACCTTAATAAAATGAGTGCTAAATCAAGCATTAAATTAATTGTTCAAGATCTTGCCCCTAATGATAGGCAACATAAACTGTTTAAGTGGGTGGCTTTACTTACGGGTTCAAAAAACACTTTGAAAGGGGTTGGTTTTTTTCTCGGTGGTTTATTATTAACGGCATTTGGTTTTAAGTATTCCGTACTTATAATGGCAGCTATATTGGCATTAGTGGCATTGATAAGTTTATTTTTACTCACAACTGATCTTGGAAAAATGCGTGCTAAAGCAAGGTTTACCGATGTTTTTTCAACTAATTCATCATTAAATTACCTTGCGGCAGCAAGAATGTGCTTATTTGCCGCACGTGATGTTTGGTTTGTTATTGCTCTGCCTGTTTATTTATCGAGTAAATTATCTTGGTCACATCAAAAAACAGGCGCTTTTTTTGCTATTTGGATTGTACTTTACGGGATAATACAGGCATGGACTCCGGCTTTGCTTTCCATCAAAAAAATAGTGGGTTTTGATGAGAAGAAAATTGATGGACGACAAATAGCACCTTGGTCGGTATTACTGTGCATCATTATTGTATTAATGCTTATTGCGTGGTCTTTTTTCGCTCAAAACCCACAAGTTATTATTGTTGGATTATTTTTATTTGGTTTTATTTTTGCTATTAACTCTGCCCTACATAGTTATTTAATTGTCGCCTTGGCAAGAGATGACGGTGTTTCTATGGATGTAGGTTTTTATTATATGGCCAATGCATTAGGGCGTTTATTTGGTACGGTGTTATCTGGTCTGCTTTATCAAGAATATGGTTTAGTTGTTTGTTTGTTGTGTTCTGCTTTGTTTGTTTTTTTTGCGACGATTTTCATTAAAAAAGTAACGCTTTAATGTTTTTTAACGCAACCTTAACTTAGCCCTGTATTGAATTTAAATTTCCAATTCAATACTAATTCGTTTTATACTTATTGTTCACTTTTTGTTTAAGGTATTGCATGTCTTGTTGCTTGTGACTAAGAAAAAATTGTTAGTTATCTTTTGGTTAACTTGGACTGCAACTATATTAGTTTGCTTCCCTCTATTGGCTCATGAAAAAAATGGGATAAACCCATTTGCAGAATTTGACCATATTGCCAAACAAGTAGAAATACTTAAAAAAACTAATTTAGTCTTAGCGTTAAAAGAGCTAACGCTTTTTGCAAGTCAACTAAATACACTGAGTGTCGATCAGCAGTTGCTTTATTATAAGTTAATTGCTGAAATATATATCGAACAAAGCCAGTA
>JAWSUX010000584.1:0-484 GCA_033852215.1 Colwellia sp.
TAGCAACACGTAAACCTTTCATATCTTTACCGAAAGATTCAATTGCTTCAGCAACTTGCATTGCTAATTCACGTGTAGGTGCTAAAACCATTAATTGTGGTTTTCTAATTGATGTATCAATTTTTGCTAATGCAGGTAAGCCAAAGGCAGCAGTTTTACCTGTACCGGTTTGTGCTTCACCTAATACGTCTTTACCTGCAAGTAATGGCGGTATAGTTAGTGCTTGAATATCAGTAGCAGACTCAAAACCAATAGAAAGAACAGCGGATAATAAGTTTTCAGGTAAGCCTAAAGAGGCAAAAGCTACAGCTTCAGTTACAGTTTTAATTTTTTGATCAGTCATAAATAATTGTCATCTTCTCAAGGCAGGCGTATTACTTTTGAGCAGTGATAAAAATCAATCACAAAGCAGCCTCTATTTTACCTAAGTAAATTAGAAGTACATTTCAGCATTAATTTTTAAATTGCTAAGTCTTAACCTGCG
>JAWSUX010000585.1:0-454 GCA_033852215.1 Colwellia sp.
ATGAATGTTGACTCAGCAAGTTCTGTCCCTGATGCACCCGCTGAAAGTAAAGCTGTAGAAGAGCCAACCGATGTTACCGACCCAGATGATATTGATGCACTTCTTGATTCAATGAATGTTGACTCAGCAAGTTCTGCCCCTGATGCACCCGCTGAAAGTAAAGTTGTAGAAGAGCCAGCCGAAGTTACCGACCCAGATGATATTGATCCATTGCTTGAAGAGCAATCTACAAGCAGTCAAAGTGAAAATGAAAGTAAAATAGAGAAGTTTACGCAGGAATATATAGCTCCATTTTTAGATGTTGATTTTAGCGAACTGCTCAATGAGGGTAGTACTAATGAAAATACCTCGACAGACACTGAAACAAGCGATGTTGATGCTTTGATTACAGAGGTTGCTGAGGCCGATTCTGACGCTAACGACGGGCAGGAGAATGTTAAGTCAGATGTTGGTG
>JAWSUX010000586.1:0-4739 GCA_033852215.1 Colwellia sp.
CAGATAGTTTTGCAGAAGCTGGTTTAAAAAGTCATGTTTGGGGTAAACCAGACATTGATATTAAAGATCACATTGATCGTAAAGCATTACGCTTTATGGGAGATGCAGCGGGTTATGCTTATATCGCTATGGAGCAAGCGATTAGTGATGCAAAACTAACGGATAAACAGGTTTCTAATGTTCGCACTGGTATTGTTGCGGGTAGCGGTGGTGCATCATCGGCAAATATTGTTGCCTCAACCGATACGTTACGTGAACGCGGCATACGTCGTGTTGGCCCTTATGCCGTACCTAAAACAATGGGCAGTACGGTATCAGCTTGTTTAGCAACACCTTTTAAAGTTAAAGGCGTTAATTACTCAATTAGCTCTGCTTGTGCGACTAGTGCTCACTGTATTGGTAATGCTATGGAACTTATCCAATTAGGTAAACAAGATATTGTTTTTGCTGGTGGTGGTGAAGAAGTTCATTGGTCACTTGCCATGATGTTTGATGGCATGGGTGCATTATCAGCGGGTCGAAATGATACGCCTGAGTTAGCATCGCGCACTTATGATGCAGATAGAGATGGTTTTGTTATTTCTGGCGGCGGCGGCATGGTTGTTGTTGAAGAATTAGAGCATGCATTAGCACGTGGTGCACATATATACGCTGAGCTTGTTGGTTATGGTGCAACGTCGGATGGCTACGATATGGTAGCACCAAGTGGCGAAGGTGCAGTACGTTGTATGCAACAAGCAATGCAAGGTGTTGAGGGAAAAATTGATTATTTGAATACGCATGGCACATCTACCCCTGTTGGAGATGTTAAAGAGTTAGGTGCAATTCAAGAGTTATTTGGTGACGACTCACCCGCAATGAGTGCAACAAAAGCGATGACGGGCCATGCATTAGGCGCCGCAGGTGTACATGAAGCTATTTACTCCATTTTGATGATGGAAAATAATTTTGTTGCGCCATCAATCAATGTTGATAACTTAGATGAAAAAGCTCAAGGCTTAGATATTGTTACTGAAAAACGTGATGTCGAACTCAATTTAATTATGTCTAATAGTTTTGGTTTTGGTGGCACTAACGCGACTTTAGTGATGAAAAAATATAAGTAAGTTCTTATCGCTGTAAGGCTATAAAGCCTCTAAGGACTATAAATATAAAAGGCTGTAGGGTATAATACTTTACAGCCTTTTTTTATTGTATTTCTAATTTTTTCTACGAATTTTAATGAAAATATATTTTGATGAAAACATGCCCTTTGCTAAAAATTTTTTTAGTAACCTTTCAGGCATTACTACTGAATTAGTGCCTTTTTCTGGCCGTAGTTTAACAGCGGAACAAGTTAGTGATGCTGATGTTTTATTAGTGCGCTCTATTACGCAAGTTAATGAAACATTGTTAGCCAAAAATGATCGTTTATCTTTTGTTGGCACTGCAACTATTGGCACTGATCATATTGATCAAGATTACTTGGCTAAACGAAATATTAATTTTCATTGTGCACCAGGGTGTAATGCTGTTTCTGTCGCTGAATATGTACTAAGTGCTTTAGTCGTTTTAGCTGAGCGTTATTTACTTGATTTATTTTCACTTACCGTTGGCATTGTTGGCGGTGGGAATACAGGCACAAGATTAAGTGAGAAATTGACGGCTTTGGGTATCCATCATAAAATATGTGATCCCTTACTTAAGCAAAAAACAAGTGATAGTCGAGAGTTCGTTTCACTTGAAGAAGTGCTTGCTTGTGATGTTATCTCTTTACATGTTCCTAAGGTTACCGGAGGGGAACACCCAACCTACCAATTATTAAATCAAGGGAATTTAGCTAAATTACGTGATGATCAAATACTGATTAGTGCTTGTCGTGGCGATGTTATTGATAATAATGCTCTGTTAGCACTTAAGAAATCTGGGCATGGAATTAAACTTGTATTAGATGTTTGGCAGGGAGAGCCTGAAGTATTAACTGAGCTTATTCAATATACCGAGATTGCAACGGCGCATATTGCGGGTTATAGCTTAGAAGGAAAAGCGCGTGGCACTGAAATGTTATATCAGGCACTATGCCAACAAATAAATAAAGCTCAGCAACGTAATATTGAGCCAGAATATCACTTGGCGGATTTTTTACCTCCGGCGAGTATATCGTTAATAGAAATAAAACAAGATTTTAATCAAATATTACTAAACCAGTTAGTTAAAATGGTTTACGATGTAAGGCGTGACGATGCTATATTTCGTCAGCAATTAGCAATGATAGGTTTTGACCAGATCAGAAAAACATACCCGGTTCGCAGGGAGTTTTCGGCTGTGAAGGTGACTTTACCATCGACTACCGATAGTGATGTATTGCATCGCTTAGGTTTTAACTAAACTAAACAAAACTAAATTCAATTAATTATCGAGACGACTCATGTAAATGAGACAAGTCTAATGAAAAGAGAGAGGATCATGGCACAAAAATTTGATGTATGCATACTTGGCGCAACAGGGTTAGTTGGCAAAACTATTATGGAAATTCTTGAAGAAAGAAAGTTTCCGATTAATAAATTATACCCTTTAGCAAGTGCTCGCTCTGCAGGTGAAATTATTGAATTTAATGGTCAAAGCATTGAAGTATTAAATGCCGATGATTTTGACTTTAGCCAAGTCCAAATTGGTTTCTTTTCTGCCGGTGGTTCCACTTCAGCTAAATTCGCTCCTATTGCTGGTGAAGCAGGCTGTATTGTTATTGATAATACTTCTGAATTTCGCTATGAGGCCGATATTCCGTTAATTGTACCTGAAGTAAATCCTGGGGCTTTAGCTGAATACCGTAATCGTAATATTATTGCTAATCCAAACTGCTCAACTATTCAAATGATGGTCGCTTTAAAACCAATTTATGATGCTGTAGGAATTAGCCGAGTTAATGTTTGTACTTATCAGTCAGTATCGGGTGGCGGTAAAGCTGCAATGGACGAATTAGCAAAACAAACTGCAGATCTGTTAAGTGGTAAGCCAGTAAAAACTGAAAATTTCTCTCGTCAAATTGCTTTTAATGTTATTCCACAAATTGATGTTTTCTTAGAAAATGGTTATACCAAAGAAGAAATGAAAATGGTTTGGGAAACTAAAAAAATACTTGGTGATGAAAATGTATTAGTTAACCCTACCGCTGTACGCGTTCCTGTGTTTTTTGGTCACGGTGAATCATTACATATTGAAACTAATTCACCTATTTCTGCTGAAGAAGTTAAAAATTTACTTGAGCAAGCACCGGGTGTAAAAGTTTGTCGTAATGATGAAGACTTCCCTACACAAATTGGTGATGCTAGCGGTAAAGATGATACTTATGTTGGCCGAATCCGTGAAGATATTAGCCATAACTGTGGCATTAATATGTGGATTGTTGCCGACAATGTACGTAAAGGTGCGGCAACAAATAGTGTGCAAATAGCAGAACTTTTGGTAAAAGAACATCTTAGCTAACTTTACTTAAGCATAATTAGTTTTTTAGAATAATTACTAGTTAGTTAAGCTTAGTTAAAGAAATACCACAACTCGTCGTTAACTATAGACATATAGTTAACGACGAGTTTTTTGCATTAAGCAAAATAAGAAAAGTAGAAGACTTATTGAGTGAATTTGTTATTATCATTATTAATAATGACTTATTGGAATAAACATTGCTTATCAACCTATTAAGATAAAGAAAGTAAGCAATGCGATATATTTTTGGCGGGTATAATAAATCGAATTATCGCCATAACATAAATTTAGGACGTCTCAATGCAAAAATTATTACGCCTGTGCCTATGGCAGGCTGTATTTATTGGCATATTATCTAGCCATTTCCCCGTTAATGCCGAGGAAGAACGAGGCCTTCGTATGCGCGGGCCTAAAAGCACTGATGTTTTTCCTTATGATCGTTATGGTCCATTAAATTCAAAAGATACACTATGGAATATAGCATTAACCGTTCGACCGGATAATCGGTTAAGTGTATATCAGGTGATGCAAGCACTTTATCAAGCTAACCCACAGGCATTTGTTGATAATAATATGAACCTTCTTATTGAAGGTGAATATTTTAAAATACCTACTTTTGATAATATGATGGCGGTAAATGCGGCTACAGCAAAAAAGAAATCTGATACCGATAAAAAGGACTGGTTGAAAAATCAGCCCCTATCAAGTCGAGTCAAAAGATTAGCAGAGCCTAATGCTAAGAAAAAAGATCTTGAAACGGTAAAAGTCGAAATTAATGATCAGCTAGAAAAAATTGACAGTGCTCAACAAAAACGTTTAGAAACAATTCAAAATGATGTACTTGATTCTATAGATGGCTTACAAGCGATTTTAAAAGAAAATGAAGAGTTGCGTCAAAATCTTTCCTCCTTTAATGACAAGTTAGGTGTGATGCAAAGTGAAGTCGCTAAAGGTAAAGTGATTAAGTTGCAAATGGATGACATGATCCAATTACAGCAAGAGTTACTGGCAAAAGCAGAAGCAAGAGAGCAAGAGTTATTATTAGAAAAACAAACACAAGAATTAGCAGGGCAAAGTATAACATCCAGTTTATGGTTTGTAGTATTAATGGCAACGGTACCTGCAGCTTTATTATTAGGATTATTCGCCTTCTTGTTTAAGCGCCGACAGAAAGCATCAGATGAAGTATTCTTTAATGAGCTGAGCAGTGAAAAACAAGTCACAACAAAAAAAGAAGATGTTGCTGAAATTAATGATGAATTATCTCTTGATGA
>JAWSUX010000586.1:4770-5367 GCA_033852215.1 Colwellia sp.
TATCACTCGATGATGAGTTATCTATAGATTTATTGGATGATGATGAATTATCACTCGATGATGCTATTCACCTTGATGAAGACGATAGTGATGCGTTAGATGAAGACGATGCGTTAGATGAATTAGATGATTTGGAAGATATATTACTTGATGGAGAGCTTGATGGAGAGCTTGAAGGTGGCGAGTTAGGGCAAGATGATTTAGATTCATTACTTTCAGGATTAGGCGATGAATCTTCAGGTGATGAAGAGCTAGCTGGTGGGGAACTTGACCAAAGTGACCTTGATGACTTATTGGGCAATATTGGTGGTGATCTTGAAAAAGAAGAAGATACCGAAATAGGAGTAACGCCTACAACTGACCTTGAATCTGTAGAGGTATTAGAGGGCATTGAAAGTTCAAGTGATGGTGAAACAGGAATTGAAGAAATAAACATTGACGATGCTCTAGAGCAAGCAATGCAAGACCAAGGAGCTTTATTAGAAGAGCCGACCGAAGTTACCGACCCTGATGATATCGATGCGCTGGTTGATTCAATGAATGTTGACGCAGCAAGTGCTGCCCCTGATGTAGCAGCTGAAAGTAAAGCTGTAGAAG
>JAWSUX010000587.1:0-965 GCA_033852215.1 Colwellia sp.
TCTTTTAATTGCAGTGGTGGATAGTGGTAACCTGCAGGGCCTTTCACTTGAAAAGAGCCGTGAACACCAAGCTTTTCTGCCCAGTATTTATTTGCTTCAACTAAATCAGCTGTTTGCTCATTTGAGCTAGCCGTATTCGAGTTAACAAGTGAAAGCTCTGGCGCATGAGTGGCTTCAACAACGGCTTTAGGTGCTGAAGAATATGCTGGTAAACCTGCACTCACCTTCGCCTGCATTTCAATTAATTGCGAGATCTGCTGACCTGCCATTTGGCGTGTGGTTAAAAAAGCTTGGTGAGTGGCAGATGCTTGGTAAATCTCTTTACTTGCTTGATGTTTCACCTTTGCAGGTGTTTTCGATTGCTTGATATTTTTCACTTGTACTCCAGTAACGACGTTATTTCGTGTTGTGGATTGAATAGAGCGAACATCTTGCTGATGGACGTGAATATCTTCTGGTGCCATTACTATTTTTGGCTTGATGTTCAGCAGGTTAATACCCTGTTTAACAGCCGTTAACGGTTGTTTTAAAAACGCTTGTTTAATGTCTGCTATTTCAGCGCGTTGACATTGAGTGACAATGGCATCAAAAATAACATTACCGCCTAAGGTGATATTTTTTATTAATTTAGGACGCTGCTTGCCAATTGGTGCAGGCGCTGATTGATGAGTTTTTTTGCTTGATGATAAAATAAGATGTGCACAGCTTTCATCTTTACCCAAACCATTTATCGCAATGTGTGTTTTATTGGTATTTAATTTACTTATCGCACTATCATCGACAATTTTGTCATTTAAGATAAGTGCGGTTTTAATAATACTGGCAACACCAGAGGCATTAAAAGTATGACCAACATTACGCTTAACACTGCTAATCGTTTTACCTGAATACAGTTCAGGTAATGCTAGGGATTCAGCATTGTTTTCGGCAGTAAAACCGCTTACATGGGCTTCAACTTGGCTTAT
>JAWSUX010000121.1:0-7283 GCA_033852215.1 Colwellia sp.
AAAAACAAGTTAATGTGAGTATCCACACAAATTGCATGATAACTAATTGTTAAAGAACCTTACCTTCGTTCTATATATAGAAAGGTAAGTAGCAAATAATCGCATTCGTTATTTGCCTTGCTCAAAGCTGTTGCCCGAAGCAGGATGCGTATCATACGCTTCCGAGTTTTGATGTCAACGTTTTATTTAAATCTTTTTTAAAGGTTATTTTCAAACAATTAAAAAGTTTACTTTAAAACGTTAAGTTAACTAAAAAGTAAATTTACTGGCTAGATAACTTATCAAAACGTCCAACTGGTTAAGGTATTTACCTGAGTCCTTTGGAACTGAGGCGCATTCTATAGAGTTATCCTGGGAGGTCAAGCGTAGAAGACATATTTTTTCATTATATTTATAAATACCAGCAAAAGTGTTTAAATGTCGTTCAAACACTGTTTTTTTTGTATAAAAAACACTCTTACAACGGTTTTATTACATGCACAGACCGCCGTCTACTTCCACTACTCGGCCAGTGAAGAACTCATTTTCGAATATATATTTTGCTGTATGCGCTATTTCTTCGGCTTCACCCAAACGACCGATTGGTTTCATTTTCTCTAATCTATCTCGCATTTCAGGCTTCATGGCATCCGTCATAGCTGTTCGTATAACTCCTGGTGCAATAGCACCAACACGAATACCGTGTCGACCAAGCTCTCTTGCCCACGTAGTAGTCATCGCTACAACACCCGCTTTTGCTGCCGCATAATTGGTCTGTCCCATATTTCCACCACGGGCAATTGAAGACATATTGATGATAACCCCTTCTTTAGCACCCTCAATCATATGAACAGCCGCTTCTCGGCCGCATAAAAAGACACCTGTTAGGTTAACGTCAATCACCAATTGAAAGTTTTCTAAAGACATTTTATTACTTACAACGCCGTCTTTAGCTTTAACAAATATCTCGTCTCGTAAAATTCCGGCATTATTAACTAAACCGTCAATACCGCTAAAATCGGTATTTATTTGTTGAAAAGTTTGCTCTACTTCGACTTCTTTACTCACATTAGCGAGATAGTATTTAACTTGTATATTTTTATTCCCTACCGCAACAACCTTTTGAACGCTTTCTTTTAATTGCTCTTCATTCAGATCGATCAAGGCAATATTGGCGCCACATTTTGCAAAGTTTATCGCCATAGTCAAACCAAGTCCTTGGGCGCCACCGGTTATAACGATTGTTTTATTTTGTAGTTTCATTTTTTCCTACCTATGATTTGTTAAATACATTAAAGATACTGGAAAAGTCTTTAGCACCATTCCCCGACGCCGCATGCATAACATATAAGCTACGCGCTAACGCTCCCATCGGTGTAGAAGACTGACTAATTAATGACGTTTCCATCGCTAAACCTAAATCTTTTGTCATTAAGTCAACCATAAATCCACCTTGATAACCATTTGATGAAGGAACATTTTTCATTACTCCTGGGCAAGGGTTATAAACATCAAGTGTCCAATTACTGCCTGAACTTTTGCTCATTATATTTGACAACACTTTAGGATCTAAGCCATTGGCAAGGCCTAATTGTAATGCTTCACTAGTACCTAACATTAATACTGACAAAAGCATATTATTACATGCTTTGGCAATTTGCCCTGCGCCATGGTCACCTGCATGGAAAATATTTTTACCCATCGTATTTAGAATAGGCTCGACTTGCTTAAATTCACCGTCACTTCCACCAACCATAAAGCTTAACGTTCCTGCAACAGCGCCACCAACACCACCTGAAACAGGTGCATCAACAAAGTTAATATCATGCTCTGCTAATGCTATTGCGACTTTACGTGATGTTGCAGCATCAATAGTTGAAGAATCAATCACCACGCTGCCTTTATTTATATGGTTAACCAAACCTGTATCCGGTGATAAATATACGCTATCAACATCTTTACCCGCAGGTAACATTGAGATAATAAAGTGTGCATCTTTCACACAATCAATAACATTAGCTTGAGTCGTTGCCCCCACCTCCACAACTTTTTCAATCGCCGCATTTGATAAATCGAAAACACAAAGCTGATGACCCGCTTTGACTAAATTAATAGCCATAGGGCTTCCCATATTACCTAAACCAATAAATGCAATCTTCGCCATCATTCATTCCTCATTCAGTTTGTTATAAGTAAAATGTAGTAAGCTAAAATCTTTTTATTCAGATAATTCAGTTAAGGGGTGTTTTTCTTTTGTCCACATCGCTTCGAAAAACCAATCAACAATGTTTTGTTCAACATTATCCAATGAACCAAAGCGCCACTGTGGATTGTAATCTTTATCAATTAATAGTGCTCTAATCCCTTCGGCAAACTCACCAAACAGTCCAGATTTCACAGCGAGGTTTAGCTCCAAACGAAAGCAGTCAGCTAAAGAAAGTTCTTTACCTATAGCGAGTTGACGGTAAGCAATATGAGCACTTAACGCGCTACCTGATTTAAGTGAACGTTGTGCTTTGTTAAACCATTCATCTTCAATATCATGATTTACAATGGCAGCAAAAACCCCTGCTAAATTTTCAAAACAAGATAGTTTTTCAATAAGAGGTTGATGACTGTGTAAGTGAGGTCTAGGGATATTGCCAAGGCAACCTTGCTCAATATCATTGAGCAGTGAATTTAACGTTTCATGATTTGACGAAGTATTCTCAGTCCAAGTAACTTTTGAGAGTTGCTCAACAAAGGGGTCTTTTTGAGAATTTTCAATAAAAAAATCAGCCAATTGACAAAATTTTGCGTCTGCCGCATTAATTGATGCACCTGTTAAAGCTAAAAATAGTCCATTACCATGAGGCATCTTATTAAGAAAGTAACTAGCTCCAACATCCGGAAAAAGGCCAATACTAATTTCAGGCATAGCAATGCGTGATTTCTCAGTAACAATACGATGGCTAGCAGCAGATAAAAGACCTAAACCGCCACCCATAACAATGCCATGCCCCCAAACAACAAAAGGTTTTTTGAATTGGCGAATTAAATAATCAAGTTGGTACTCTTTAGTAAAATAAGTACAAATTTCAGGAGATGACTTATTTACAGCATCATTTTCTCCCATGTCTCTTCTATAATTGAACGTTTGACTTTTCATCGCCTGATAAAGGTGAACAATATCACCTCCAGCACAAAAGGCTTTATCACCTGCACCTTGCAAAAATACCACAGCAATATTTTCTTGTTGCTGCCATTGCAATAATTTAGGGTAAAGTAAATCAATCATATCACCGCTTAAGGCATTTAAAGATTTAGGGGAATTTAGTATCGCAATGGCAATTTTTTTACCATTATTACAAGCTATTTCCTCAAAGATCACTACATCAGTCATACCTACACCTATTAAGTTATTACTTTTTTCGTTACTTATGGGGTATTATTTAACGTTAGTTGCTTGGCATTATTTACGCAAGTGCTTTACTGCTTTCTAGAAAGGCTATACGTCTTAGGTTTGACAAGTTGATTAAAACAAACCAAAAAATCTTGGTACTCTTGTACTAACACCTATAAGAGATATATTTCGACTCTTTAAGTTAACCGTTTATAGGTCGTAACCATAAAACAGGACTTTTGGGGTTGGTTTTTGACTTAATGACTTATCGATACTTTAACTTCACCAACGCAAACATCGCTTCAAAGTAACTGTCCAGCACCTTGTGTTAATAAACGACGCGCTATAATAACTCGCATAATTTCATTAGTACCCTCAAGTATTTGGTGTACTCGTACATCTCTGAAATGGCGCTCTAACGGGTATTCTTTGATATAACCATAACCACCATGAATTTGCATCGCAGCATCGCAGACTTGAAAGCCAATATCCGTAGCAAAACGTTTTGCCATAGCACAATAAGCCGTTTTTTCGCTATCATCATTATCCAATTTATAAGCAGCTAAACGCACTAGTTGTCTTGCTGCTACTAATTCTGTTGCCATATCAGCCAATTTAAATTGTAACCCTTGAAAAGCAGCAATAGGCTTACCAAATTGTTCTCGCTCTTGCATATACAACATAGCTGTATTAAGCGCCTGCTGAGCCGTGCCAATTGAACACGATGCAATATTAATGCGCCCTCCATCTAACCCTTTCATTGCAAGAGAAAAACCTTCACCTTCAGTCGCAAGTAAGTTATCAATGGGCACTTTGACATTATCAAAGGTAATTTGCCTGGTTGGCTGTGCATTCCAACCTAGTTTCTCTTCTGCTTTTCCATAAATAACGCCATCAAGATCTGCAGGAATAACTAAAGCGGAAATACCTTTAGCTCCAGCTTCACCGGTACGTACCATTACCACGAGTACATCAGTTTCACCTGCGCCAGAAATAAAAACCTTGGAGCCAGTCACAATGTAATGATCACCGTTTTTTTTTGCTCTGGTGCTAAGTGATGCAGCATCAGAGCCTGAACTAGGCTCAGTTAAACAATAAGAGGCAAGTTTTTCACCTGTGACTAACACAGGGCACCAAACATCCTTTATAGGTTGTGTGCCCCACGTGGCAATCATCCAAGTAGCCATGTTATGAATAGTCATCATGGCCGTAGTCGTAGTACAGCCCATAGAAAGCTGCTCAAAAATAATCGATGAATCTAAACGACTCAAACCTAAACCTCCAGATGTTTCTGGGGCATACAGACCACAAAACCCTAATTCTCCAGCTTTGCTTATCACCTTTTTAGGAAACATATGTTCTTGATCCCATTTAGCCGCATTAGGTAATAACTCTGTATCACTAAATTGCTTAGCCAGATCGGCAAACATCTGTTGGTCTTCAGTTAAGTCAAAATTCACTTATAACTCCTTGAGAATTTTTATAACATCTCTAACGCAATTGCTGTTGCTTCACCACCACCAATACATAATGAGGCGACTCCTTTCGATAACCCTCTATTTTTGAGAGCATGAATAAGTGTAACCATAATACGCGCACCGCTGGCCCCTAATGGGTGACCTAAAGCACAAGCACCACCATTAACATTAACTTTGTTAATATCTAAAGACATAGTTTTAACTGCCAACATGGTAACCATGGCAAAGGCTTCATTTATTTCGAATAAATCAACATCAGCAGTACTCCAACCAGCCTTATCAAGTAATTTATTCATTGCTCCCACTGGGGCAACAGTAAATTCGCTTGGGGCTTGTGCATGTGTAGCGTGAGCAACAATTTTACATAAAGGTGTTAAGCCACGCTTTTGCGCTTGTGATAAAGTCATCATAACAAGTGCGGCTGCACCGTCAGAAATAGAACTAGAGTTGGCTGCGGTAATAGTGCCGTCCTTTTTAAAAGCGGCACGTAGTGAAGGAATTTTATCTGGACGAGCATTACCTGGTTGTTCATCCGTATCAATTACAGTTTCTGTACGTCGATTAATTACGGTAACTGCTGTAATTTCATTTTTGAAAGCGCCATTTTCTATCGCTGTATTCGCACGTTCAAGTGAACGAATGGCAAATTCATCCATCGCTTCACGACTAAAATCAGCTGCATCTGCAGTATCTTGAGCGAAACAGCCCATCGAAATGCCATCATAAGCATTTTCAAGACCATCTAACATCATATGATCTATTACCTGTCCATGCCCCATTCGCATACCTGTTCTTGCTTTAGGCAAAATATAAGGCGCATTACTCATGCTCTCCATTCCACCTGCAACGGCAACATCAATAGAGCCTGCCAATAAAGCATCATGTGCTTGCATAGCTGCTTTCATACCTGAGCCACAAACTTTGTTTATAGTGGTACAAACAGTAGAAAGTGCTAAATCTGCTGCAATACTTGCTTGTCGAGCTGGAGCTTGTTTTAAACCTGCAGGTAAAACACAGCCCATAATTACCTCATCGACTTGATCGTTGGCTAAATTAGCTTGTGCTACTGCTGATTTAATGACATTAGCCCCCAACTCAGGAGCCGTTACCGGTGACAAACAGCCACCAAAACCACCCATAGGTGTTCTTACAGCGGAAACAATAACAATAGGATCTAATAATGACATGGAGCTCTCCAGCTTCTATAAATAATAAGTTTAAATAAATTGAATAACGTTAACTAAAGCGTAACTCAATACTAAAGTTGACGTCAACGTAAACTTCAGTATTAGTGCTAGGTTAGTTTTATGGATAATAAAGCAAATTGTAAACTCTTTCTTACGGCTTGAATACAAGAGTTTTATCCATTCAAAAATCAGCCTTTACGTAAACGTAAACGTAATATAAGATAAATTAATGGCTAGTTTTTCAAAATGAGATATACGAGTAAAGATAATGACCTCAAAAATCAAGCAAATAAAATACTCTATTAGCGACTTATCAAAAGAATTTGATATCACCACACGTAGTATCCGTTTTTATGAAGATCAAGGACTTATAGCTCCTACACGTAAAGGGCAAACAAGAGTTTACAATCAAAAAGATAAAGTTCGACTAAAATTAATATTACGTGGTAAACGCTTGGGGTTTTCATTAGCTGAAACAGGACGTTTATTTGAACTTTACGACGTAGATAAAAGCAGTGCTACACAATTAAACAGCATACTAAATCTCATCAATGATAAAAAAAATGACTTGAAACAGCAGCTTGAAGATATAAACACTGTACTGGTTGAATTAAATAACTTAGAAGAGTGTTGTCAAAAAACTATTACATCACTCACAACTTAATAAGAGTCAAATAATAAACATGGGATAAAAGGAACAATCATGATTTCACAATACTGCTCATTTAATTTTAATTTAGGCGAAACCGTCGACATGATCCGCGAGCAGGTCAATGCTTTTGCTCGAGATGAAATAGCTTCCCGCGCTGAGCAAATAGACATTGATAATGAATTTCCTCAAGATTTATGGCGTAAGTTTGGCGATATGGGTTTGCTAGGCATGACTGTTGAAGAACAATATGGTGGCTCAGGTTTAGGGTATTTGGAACATATTATTACCATGCAAGAAATCAGCAGAGCTTCAGCGTCTGTCGGCTTAAGTTATGGTGCTATGTCAAATTTATGCTTAAATCAATTGCGTAAAAATGGCTCTCATGAGCAGAAAATGAAATACCTACCAAAGCTTTGTACAGGTGAGCATGTTGGTGCTTTAGCAATGAGTGAGCCAAATGCAGGTAGCGATGTAGTGAGTATGAAACTATCAGCTAAGAAAGTCACTGATGTAAAAGGTGACAAGTACATTCTTAACGGTAATAAAATGTGGATAACCAACGGCCCTGATGCTGATGTTTATGTTATTTACGCCAAAACAGACAC
>JAWSUX010000588.1:0-1896 GCA_033852215.1 Colwellia sp.
CAGTTGGTTTGGCGCTTACCTATATCTAAGCGGTCTAATATCGGTGGGAGTGTTTGATTCATGCTTCCTCTTTTCCCTTCGCGAATTATCTTTCCGCTCCAGTCGACCAAGCTTAAATAATCGTTAAGGTGAAAGGGCAGCCCTTGGGGCATGGGTTCTCGTGGATTACCGACGAAGGGCATTAGGCATTCGGGTTGTTTTGGTAAGGTGTTATCTTTAAGCGTGTCGCAACGTAGCTTTACAGAAGTGTGAATGGACGCTTCGGGTGTTGGTGCCATCTTGGCGCGAACGGGGTTTAAGTCTATGTAGGCCATACACGCAATAAGATATTTTTCGTCTAATAAGGCTTGTGATTTAAATATTCCCTCCCAGAAATTTTCAGTGCAATTTCCTTCGGCGGCGCCAAAACCTGCGCTAACCGCCTTGATATCCTTATGTGTTGACACGATAAAAATCGTGAGCGCGGAATGATATTCATTCCTCTGTGGGGTCAGGAGTAAGCTTAGCTCTATTAAAGCGCTAGTTTTTCCTTAATAACTTTAAGGCGGTTTTTGGCTTCTTTTCGATGTGTGCCTTTGGCAAATTTATTCAGATACGCGTTGAGAAGATGTTGGCTTTTTTTAAGATGATGTAATTTTGAATCTCTGCTTTCAGACTTTTTATATCTGGCCCATGATCTCTGAACATACTTCCATTCTTTATTGTCTACTTCAAGTGCTCTGGCTTTTTCCCACTTAGGTAGTTGGGCCTGAAGGTCTTTGTTCTTCGGGTAGGATTTTAATGCTTCTTTGAGGTCACTCAATACCACATACGCTGCCATATCTGTATTCTGGACTGCGTTAACAACTTCATTAACCGGGTTGCCCAAAGTCATGGCGTATTCGTCATTCCAGTCTTGAATAAAGAGTATTTTGTTTGAGGCTGCATTTGGAAGTTTGAGCAAGAAGTGATTGTCTCCCAAGTCTTTTACTTTAGGGATGACGTCTGTTGTTGTTAAGGACTTCCCAACGACAATTTCTTTGACGTAAAAACGACTTTTTTCCAGTGTCCAGTCTTTTTTGTAGACATGCACGAACAGTTGCTCGTTCTTACGTTCAACAAATTCGATATCTTTGAGCTTGTGAAAACCGAATCGCATTGTTATAAATACTTCAATTGAAGCGTATTCAGTGCCATTTTTGACGTAATATCCTTCAAGTTCGGGGTAAGTATTGGCTTGTGACGTCGCGGCAAAGCACAAGAGTAATGCGGCAACCAGTAACGGTGCCCGATTGAGTGTTATTTTGAGTGAATTCAATGTTGTATCCTTATGTTTAGTAATTTCCCGGTGAGACATACCCTACCTACAGGTATATGAAGGGCAACCAGTATAAGTATGGCGTAATGTTTGTCAATTGGAATCCATGTCAATCCCAGAAAGTTGGGTGAAGGCTTCGATTTTCAAAAACAAACAAGACATATGTGTACATCCTGTTTCGTCGGGTAAATTAATCAAAAAGCTTTAAAGCAGGGAGGTTTATAAGAGAGCAAAATAAACAAGACATATATGGACGATCCCGTTTCGTCAAGTAAAGCAATCCAAAAACCTCAAAACTGGAAGGTTTATTAATTTACTTCAATGCACTCTAGTCTTTTGATCAACCATCTTTTTGATTTTAAGAAGGCGGTAACGAAGACATATATCCGGCGTCTACAAGGAAGGTGGTTAGCCACTTTCGCGCCCTAATGAGATCCGCACCTGACCGCCTAAAACACACACTCAGCTTTAAAAGCTGTGTCTTGTACAGGCTCTTGCCAGGGCGGATTAACCGCTGTATTCATCATGTTAATGGTTACCTTAATATAGAGTGGTAAAGCCGTGCCTAAGGCATGGTTTTATAGGGTTCACGTCGTTGT
>JAWSUX010000589.1:0-1544 GCA_033852215.1 Colwellia sp.
GGTGAGCAATCTTACTGGCAATATCAATCAATGATTAAAACAAGAGAAAGTTCTATTGCCAGTGTTTTAGGGGCTCACGGTGCTTTTTATGCATTAAGAAAATCTTGCTATGAGGAAGTTCCCGCTGACACTATTAATGACGATTTTTTAATTCCTATGAATGTCATTAAGCAAGGTTATCGGGTGATATATGAACCGAGAGTCGCCGCCATTGAACTAGAGCAAGTCGATTTAAAACAAGACATGAGCAGACGCCTAAGAATAGCCGCAGGTAATTTTCAACAACTCGTGTACTTACTTCCTTTGCTTTCACCTAAGTATGGCTGGAATGCAGTAAATTTTGCTTCGGGAAAAGCATTAAGAGCAATCACACCGTTTATCTTAGTACTTATCTTTATAAGCAATATTTACCTTATTCCAGTGCACTACTTTTACCTGTCACTTTTTGCTGGGCAAATTACTTTATATAGCATTGTGATACTTATTAACCTATTGCATATTTCACCTAAGTTAAACGTATTAAAATTAATTTGCTACCTAGTGAATGGCTATTGGGTCGCCCTAAAAGGCTCTATAAGATATATCTTTGGTATACAGGAAAAAGTTTGGACGAAAATATAAGAAGTTCAGGGCTTTCATATTTATTTTATTAAAGTGGCTAGACTACATATTACTCGCCGCGATTAAAAAGCTTTAACCCGAAAAAATTCAACCATAAAAGTTAAATACCCCTTTGGAGGCGTTATGAAAAACAGTAGCTTTATTAACCCCAGCATTTTAGTTATCAAAAGAAGTATTGATTTGGCATTCTCAATCATCAGCTTATTAGTAACCTTACCATTACTCGTACTAATAGCGTTGGTAATTAAAGTTTCTTCACCTGGGCCAGTATTTTATTGCCAATTAAGAGTAGGTAAAGTGAAATTGGGAGAAATTAAGCATTTCAACATGATCAAGTTTCGTACTATGGTCAATAATGCTGAAGCTAGCACGGGGGCAGTATGGGCTATTGATAATGATAATAGACTGACAACTATAGGTAGGCTGCTTAGAAAAACCCGACTTGATGAATTACCACAATTTATTAACGTCATTAAAGGCGAAATGTCACTAATTGGTCCTAGACCAGAAAGACCTGAAATAGTTGAAAAACTTGAAAAAGAAATACCTTTTTATTCAGAGCGTACCTACGAGATGACGCCAGGCATTACCGGCTTGGCACAAGTGTATCAAGGATATGATACTTGCGTTGACGATGTTAGATCTAAAATTGCTTATGACTTTGCATACTCGTTATCACTTACTAAACTAGATAGATGGCTGTTAATGGATTTAAAGATTATTTTGAAAACTTTATTCATTATGGTATTAGGCCGAGGACAGTAAACTTCATCGTATAAAGGACAAAATATAACTATGACAGATATTAACGTTACGTGTATTGGCGGAGGTCACGGCTTAGGACATCTGTTAGAAGTTATCGATGATTTTGATTTTGTCAATTTAACTGGCATTGTTAGCACGACCGATAATGGCGGTTCGAC
>JAWSUX010000122.1:0-27938 GCA_033852215.1 Colwellia sp.
AAATCATTGACTCTAAAGGCTCTCTATCAACTTTTTTAAAAGGCTCAGTTACAGCAGCCGCAGCCTCTTTTAACGACTGTAATGATTCAGCTACTTCTGGGCTCAGGTTTTGCAAATTTCCTTGCTCTGCCTTTTTCAAATTACTATGCAATTCGTGAATACGTAATTCTTCTGTCACTTCCGACTTGACCGTATCACTAAACTTACGCACACCTGCTATCCATGAACGGATAGAGCGAATAGCAACAGGCAAACGCTCTGGGCCTAAAACGACCAAGCCCATAATTGCAATAAGCGTTAACTCCCAAAAACCAATGTCAAACATGTATTAAGCCTGGTTATCTTTAGATGCCGCTTCTTTGCTTTCTTTGTTTTGACTCGTTTCTTCAGCATTAATGCTATTATCAGCTAAGGTATCTGATGACTTTTCAGCACTCTCTTTTTGCTCTTTCTCATCACCAATGGCATTTTTAAAACCTTTGACTGCAGAGCCAAGATCGCCACCAATATTACGTAACTTTTTAGTACCAAATAACAATACAACAATAACGGCAATAATTGCTAATTGCCAAATTCCAATACCACCCATAATAGCTTAACTCCTGCTTTCACCGCAGATAACTGCGCTTTATTTAATTCAAAACTAAGTGACTAACATTATATACCTAAATTCTGTTGAGAAACGAGTAAAAGCAGTCATTGACTTACTAAATAATGAGATAAAACAAAGTTTATATAATCCGTTTATTTCTAAAATAAAAAAAGGTGACAGATAACTATCACCTTTTGCTCGTTTAGTTTAAATAAATCTTAGAATTAATACGCTGTATACCCACCAGACCTCAAAATTCAGTAGCCAGTGCTGTAAGAGCAGAAAATAAAAATAGAGTAACTAAAAAATAACCTCCATAATTTAAACGCATAAAAAAACCAGCCGCAGCTGGTGTTTTTATATATCAAAATTTAATTTTCAATATAAGAATCAATCAAATACCATAGTATCTTTCAATTTAGTTAAAGCATTCTTCTCTAACTGTCTGACACGTTCAGCTGAAATTTGGTATTTGTTCGCTAGTTCTTGTAACGTTGTTTTATCTTCATTTAACCAACGCGTCGTAATAATATCTTGGCTGCGATCATCAAGCTTAACTAATGCCGTTGATAGGCGCTGGTTGGCATGATTTTTCCAATTAGTTTTTTCAATATCAATGGCAAGATCTGATTGCTTATCTTCTAAATACTGTGCAGGGGAGAAGCTACTACCACCAAGGTTATCGTCATCATCTTTTGATAACTCAAATGCTTGGTCATAACTGCTCATGCGATTTTCCATTTCCAAGACGTCTTTTGTACTAACGCCTAAGGTTTCAGCAACCGAATTAACTTCATCGTTGCTAAACCAACCTAAACGTTTTTTATTTTTACGTAGGTTAAAGAATAATTTACGTTGTGCTTTTGTCGTAGCCACTTTAACAATGCGCCAATTTTTCAACACAAATTCATGGATTTCAGCTTTGATCCAATGCACAGCAAATGAGACTAAACGCACGCCTACTTCAGGATTGAAACGTTTCACCGCTTTCATTAAACCTACATTGCCTTCTTGCACTAAGTCGGCGTGTGGTAAACCATAACCGCCATAACCTTTAGCAACATGAATAACAAAACGTAAATGCGACATAATTAATGATTGCGCCGCCTGTAAATCATTTTCATTATAAAGACGAGTAGCCAGATCATGCTCCTCTTCTGCTGTTAGCATAGGAATGCTATAGGCAGATTGCATGTATGCTTCAATACTACCACTACGTGGTACGGTAAGTTGCATTGGTTGACTCATAAAAACTCTCCTTCATTTAATTCTTTTTTCGGTCTCTATTCTAGCATATTTCATTAATGTTAGAACAGCGAGCTACGAACACTAGCCTAATAGAAAGGGCAACACAAGATTATCTTACACCTTTTTGATTAAAAAAATGTGACAAATGGTAAACGCATAAATTATTTTTACATTTACTTAGCCCAATTGCTTAACTAAAATTAGTCGGCATTTGGCTCTATCGCTTTAATATGCTGACGAACTGAAATGTAACTTCCTAATAAACCTAACGTAACAGAAAACGCAATTAAACGTAAAACATCATTAAAAGTTAAGCCCTGCAATGTAAAACTACTGCGATAAAGCTCTGTGAGTTCACTAATAGCATTTCCCAGATATTGAGTTAATAACGCAACAACACAACACGACAGTAGACCGCCAAAAATGCCATACCAAGCACCGGCATATAAAAAAGGTCGCTGAATAAAGCTGTCTGTTGCACCCACTAATTTCATAATGGCAATAGCATCTTTCTCATTTAAAATCGCCAAGCGAATAGTATTACCAACAATAAGCACTACTGACAAACATAACAATAAAGCAACACCTAAGACGATATCTTCAATCAATCGAGCCATCGCCTCTAGGCGAGTAAGCCACTCTAAATCGAGTTTTCCTTGGTCAACCTCTCGTTCTTTAATTAATTTAGCCAACAAATCATTCGCCGCCTGCGCCTGACTAGCTCTTTGCGTTGGAGTAATAAGTAATGTTGCAGGTAACGGATTTGTATCAAGATACTCTAATGACTGGCCAAACCCTGATAGGATTTTGAATTCTTTTAACGCTTGCTCTGCAGAAATATAATGTACCTCTGCCACTTCATTATACAAACTAATACGCTTTACCAAACTTCTCGCATTCTTATCACTAATCGAGAGCTTCAAAAACAATGTGATTTGTGAAGCACTGTCCCATTGCTCACTAATTTGTTCTGCATTTTTAACAAATAAATGTAAGGTTGCAGGTAAAGCTAGGCTAATACCCAAAACAAAAATCGTCATAACAGAGGTAAATGGTGTTCGCCATAAATCGCCTAAACTGCCAACCGCTTGCTGTAAGTGACGAATAGGTAAACCTAATAAGTTAGATAAAAAACTGACGCGGTCACTCATTAACAGCTCCTTGCGCCTGCAAGCCTTCGACAATACCGTCGTTGATCATAGTGCCTTCTTTTAATGTCAACGTGCGATACTTCATACGAGCAATCAAACCTAAATCATGCGTAGCAATTAATACGGTAACTCCTGCAGCATTAAATTCTTCAAAAAGGCTAATAATATCAAGAGATAATTTAGGATCTAAATTACCAGTTGGCTCATCCGCAAGTAGTATTGGCGGCTTATTAACAATAGCACGTGCAATACCAACCCTTTGTTGTTCTCCGCCTGAAAGCATATGTGGGTAACATTTTAATTTAGCACTGAGGTGTACTTTCTCTATAGCCGTTTCTACCCGTTTGCGGATTTCTTTATGGCTAACACCTTCGATAATTAAGGGTAAGGCAACATTATCAAAAATAGTGCGATCTTTAAGTAAATTATGATTTTGAAAAATCATACCTATACCTCGACGCACATAAGGAATTTCTTTATATTTGATATTTGCAAGCTCTGTATGGTTGACTTGAATACTGCCAGAGCTTGGTTTTTCCATCATAGAAATCAGCTTTAACAAGGTACTTTTACCTGCACCTGAATGGCCAGTTAAAAAAGCCATTTCACCCGCTTCAAGATTAAAACTCACTTGTTTTAAAGCAAGAAAGCCGCCTTGGTAGGTTTTGTTTACCTTGTTAAAATTGATCATATTATTTTATAGTTTTTAATTTAATGAAATAATCTAACATACTTATAGCAACTCTATTAAATTTATTCCCTGCCCTGATTTGTGCTGGCGTTTCAATAACAAGTTATTTGCTAAAAAGCGCATCAATAAAATCATCGCCGTTAAATGGACGTAAATCATCTATACCTTCACCGACTCCTAAATAACGAATTGGAATGTTATGTTTGTCAGCAACAGCGAATACCACACCACCCTTGGCAGTACCATCTAACTTAGTTAATGTTAACCCCGTTAAACCAACAGCCTCATTAAATAACTTAGTTTGACTTAAAGCATTTTGCCCTGTACCTGCATCAAGCGTTAGCATTACTTCATGTGGTGCATTAACATCAAGCTTTTTCATCACTCGCACCACTTTTTTTAACTCTTCCATTAAGTGGGCTTTATTTTGTAAACGACCCGCAGTATCTGCAATTAACACATCGACATTACGTGCTTTGGCTGCGCTAATAGCGTCAAAGATAACCGATGCGCTATCTGCTCCGGTATGTTGAGCAATAACAGGAATATCATTACGTTCACCCCACACTTGTAATTGCTCTACCGCTGCCGCCCTAAAGGTATCACCCGCAGCCAACATTACTGATTTACCTTGTGCTTGAAATTGCTTGGCAAGTTTGCCAATTGTTGTGGTTTTACCAACACCATTCACACCCACCATCAAAATAACAAAGGGGCCATCGGTTTTAGTAATATCTAATGGCTTACTAACATCAACCAGTATTTTCTGCAATTCTATTTTCAGTAACTCGTATAAAGCAGTCGCATCTTTAAGCTGTTTTCGGCTGGCACTTTGAGTCAATGAATCAATTATTTTCATCGTGGTTTCAACACCCACGTCAGCCAATAACAAATGTGTTTCTAGCTCTTCAAATAGTTCATCATCAATTTGTTTACCACGAAATAAATCAAACAGACCACCACCAAGGTTTTTTCTTGTCTTGGTTAGCCCTTGCTTTAAGCGAGCAAATAAGCCCAATTTAGTTTCAGGTGATTTCTCAATAACTTGCTCTGTCTGATGTTTTTCTGCTGCTATGGCATTAGGTGAGCATAAATCTGCCCCTTCCTGCTCACTTGCGTTAGGCATAGATGGCTTTGGTGAATCATTGTCAGTTTGCACCTCCGCATTTGTAGTACTTTCAACAACGACGACACTATCATTAAGAGAATCACTGCTTATTTCATCTATCACATCGTTATTTGACGTTTGTTCAAGCTCATTCGCTTGCCCTGTATTTTCAATAACCTGTGATTTTTCTTCACTCTGACCAAGCCCTAGCCAGGAAAACATACCTTTTTTCTTTGACACTTTTTTCTACCTAAATGAATGACTGAATTTCAGTATTGATGATAATGGTGTAAAATTGCCGTTATATTAACATCAAATGCAATAACTGTCAGTGATATGAATCAAGCTAAAAACTCAGCTAAAAAACAAGCGAAAAATAAGACCGCTATAGGTCAAATTCGTATTATTTCGGGTAAGCATAGAGGCAGAAAGCTGCCAGTATTGATGGCTGAAGGATTACGACCCACTACAGACAGAGTAAAAGAAACCGTCTTCAACTGGTTAATGCCATATATTAACAAAGCAAATTGCTTAGACTGCTTTGCTGGCTCAGGCGGTTTAGGTTTTGAGGCACTGTCTCGTGGCGCAGAAAAAATTACGTTAGTAGAATTAAATAAAGCCGCTGCAAAACAGTTACAGGCGAATAGAGAAGCACTTAAAGCTGATAATTTATTTGTTATCAATAACGACGCTTTACTTTTTTTAAGCAAAGAAACACCACAGTACTTTGATTTAGTTTTTCTTGACCCGCCTTTTAGAAAAGATTTCGTGGCAAAAATCGCCGCGTTATTAAATCAAGGCTGGTTAAATAATAACGCGCTGATTTATGTTGAAATGGAGGCCGAAGGGCAACAGGTATTACCTAATAACTGGCAGCTGATAAAAGAAAAAGTTGCCGGTCAAGTCGCGTATCGTTTATATCAATTAATGCCCTAAGCATAATCATTCTTATAAAAAGCTAGTCACAATGAGTGAAATCGCTTTAGATGAAACTTGTTACGGGCCTAAAAACAGTGTTTGTTTTAAGTGTAATCTGCAAGTTAAACAAACTCTAATTGACTACTTCTATACCCAAATTAGACAAACCTTCTGATAGCACCATTTCTTTGGCTAATTGGCAGGTACGTTTATCTTCTGCAGCAAACTTTAAAAAATCGAATAATTCACTCTGCATAGCTTTTTCCCATTGCATTAAAGGGTGCTCAGCAATTCTTTGATCTATTACGCCCTGATCAATGAGTTCACCTTCAGATAGGTTTTGAGTCAATTGCAGCTCAATATACGCATTAACACTGCTATGAGATAATCGGCTAATACTTTCAATGTCTTCTACGTCAATTTCTTGAGATTTTGTTTTTCTTGTTGGCTGTTTTTTAGGCTGTGAATTAAGCATTAATTGCCATAACGCAGTTAAGCCCATACAGGCATCAATAGCAGAAAAAACGCCAAAAAAATCAAACTCTTCAGGATCGGGCGTTTGTGGTTCTAACTTATTTAGCTGCGCTTCAATATTAATTTTAATAACATTTGCTTTAGCTGTATTACTGTTAGCTAGCCATTGCCAAATAAGATCGACTTGATTGCGCAAAATGTTGGCATCACCAAAATCAGCGGCCTCACTAAACATTCTATAATTAGGTAACATGCGCTCAAGTAAAGCGGCAGCAAAAGCAATTTGCTGCCATTGGCTTAACTTGGCAAAAGGAAGGTGTATTGCCACTTTTCACTCATTGTTTGTTTGAAATAATCAAGCCAAGATTATATACCTAAGCTTAGTAATTCCCAAACAATGTACAAAATTCAACAGCGAAATAAGTGTAAACTAATTAGCTAATTGTTTTTGCGCATACTCAAACTTCAAACGGTACTCAGTTATCTTATGCTCTAAGTCATTAATTTGTTCTGAAAGTGTATTCTTTTGTTCTGTATTCGCGCTTAATAATTCATGATTTTCATCACGTAAAAATTTAATTGTCTCTCTAACTTTTTCATTATCTTGATCTTGTTTCTCACGGTTGCTATTAAAGCGTTGCAAGATATTTTCCTGCCCTTCTTGCGCAACTTTCACCTGACCTTTTAAACCAGTGACTTCTTGCTGATAGAGTTGAACATCACTTTGTTCTGTGGCAACTTGTTTAGCTAACTGTGCTTTATCTGTTTCTAATTGAATAATGGCTTGTCGAGCTATTTCTTGTAATTTGTGAGCTTCTTTTCCTTTCTCAATAATAGCTTCTTTTTCTTTCACATGTTTATCTTTTTCAGCGGCTAACGCTGCTGTAAGCTCTGCTATTTTCTCTTGGTTCACTTGGTCTTTCGTTGCTAATTGCTTACTTTGATCTTGCTGTGTATCAACATTTTTCTGTAAGGTCGTTAGCTCTTCTTGCAAAGTAATTTTATTACGGTGCTCTTGCTGTAACTGCTCTGTAAGCTCTTTTTTTACAACCGATTTGCTTTCTTGTTCTTGTTGTAATTTATCTGTTAGCTGTTTCAGTTGTGCCTGAGCCTCTTGCTCTTTTTTGTCTTCCACTTGCTTTAACTGCTCTGAAAATTCTTGTTTCAGGCTAACTTTACTTTCTTTCTCTTGCTGCAATTGCTCTGTTAGCGGTTTCAGTTGTGTCTGAGCTTCTTGCTCTTTTTTATCTGCTACTTGTTTTAGCTGCTCTGAAAACTCTTGTTTCAAGCTAACTTTACTTTCTTTCTCTTGCTGCAATTGCTCTGTTAGCGGTTTCAGTTGCGCCTGAGCTTCTTGCTCTTTTTTATCTTCTACTTGTTTCAGCTGCTTTGAAAACTCTTGTTTCAAGCCAACTTTACTTTCTTTCTCTTGCTGTAATTGCTCTGTTAACTGTTTAACTTGTGCCTGAATTTCTTGTGCTTTACTGTCATTTGACTGCTTATTTTCTTTTTGCATGTTCTTTAAATCAAGCGTTGATTTATCTAATTTACTAATCGTTTCTTCTAATTGCTGTTGTTTTTTAATCAGCGTTTCATTTTGCGCTTGGTTGGTTTGTTGTAATTTATCTATTGATGTTTTTAACTTGTTTTCGTCATTACCTTGTAAGTCTTTAATTGTGTTCATCTGATTAACTAGGCTTTTTTCTTGTTCTGTTAATACGGCTATACGACCATTTAAACCATCAACTTCTTGTTTGCTATCTTTTAGCGCTTGCTCTGTTTCTAATAATTTTTCTTCTAACTGGCTGCTACTTTCTTTCTGCTGGCCTTTCGTTTTCACTTTTTCTTGTTGCAGATTTGCTAGTTTATTTTCTAAACTTTCAATTGTTTCAGTAAAATTAATTGTATTTTGGGTAAGTTCTACTTGAAAATGTTGCTTATTAGTTTCTAAATCACTTTGTGCTTCTAATACTGAACTTTTAAGCGAATGAATCTCTTTTTCTAAAGTTGAAAGGTCATTCGTTTGCTTACTCGTACCTTTTTTTGTATCTGCCTCCATAGCAGAGCTAATTAACGTAGTTAATTTATCTTCGATCTGAATATAAACATCACTAGCTAAGCTTTGTATTTGTTCTTCCACATCCTTGGAAAGTTTGCTTTTATTGACCATGTTTTCCTCACCATAATAAATCACCACTGTCTTTAACCTACCACAGGTCTAACAGCACAGGAACATAGAAATGAAAATATTTAAAAAATAAAAAAGGAGCCGAAGCTCCTTTTTAGAATAATATTTTTAAAAAAAATAAATTAACTTTCAGCTACTGCTTCTTCAGTTTTCTCTTTTACTACCGGTGCAATTTGAACACCCGATATTTTATTATCTGATACTTGATTGCGTAACTGAACTAAGCGATTAACTTGACCTAAAGAACCTAACATTGCATAAATAGGTACAAATAAGCCACGTTTGTGAAAATCAATGATTTTATCGTCTGACAATGTTTTCACTTTCTCTTCATTTATAATGAAAAGACCTACTAGTTTTTTCTTCTCACCATTAGCTAAATTAATATTTAACTCAACTTCTTGTAATAACTCATTGTCTTCTAACTCTTTAATAAAGTTTTCAGTCATTTTTTCATTTTCATATAAACGACTTAGCGCTTTTTGTACGTTAGTCAATACTTCAGACTCTTTACCGTCTGCATCATATAATGACAAATCTTTATCTTCACCAACAAATTCACTATCAATATCTATGCAGGCAGTTAACGTATTCTCTTTCTCTGGATCCAAACCTATGGCAAATGGCACCATACCAACACTTTGTGGTACAGATAAACCTGACCACTTATCAGCTTGATAATATAAATTTTCACCTGACTCTAGACCTAACATAGCAATACTACGGTAATGCGGTGAGTCTGCGTTTTTAACTAAAACAATAGGAAAACTTGCTGAAGCTTGTGCATATTCAGCTGCAGTAACCGGTACGATATGCTGATTAGCAACATGACTAAGATCACGCTGTTTAGTAAGTTTAAGGTTTTTGTGTTGTTCTTGTTTAACTGGAACGAAATTAGCCATGATTTTATCTCTGTTAACTGCTGCGTCGAGCATATTTGATACAATATGTAATTATTTAATTACTTTCTTGTTATAAGTTATGGAGACACTAATGACACTTTCAATGCTAAACTTAAAAATAACACTAAATAATGCAACCACTGCTAAAAAAGAAATAAGATTTATGACGAAAAAATTATGTGGTGTAATAATATTACTAATAACTTTTAATGCCTTTTCTGCACCAAAGACTGTGGTAAAACATCAACGTGATATTGAAGGTTTTGCACAAATACAAGTGTTCAATGAAACCATGGAAAAACTAATCTGCCATGTTGCCATTGATGGCCATAAAGTAAAATTTCGTTTAATGCCCCTACAGCCATCCCAATGGTATACCGCGACAGATACGCGTTTTAATCATAAAAACTTTAGTGTCTGGTGTGATTATTTAAAATCACATCCTAAATATCAATAAACGAAAAAGGCTTTATGAACTAGATAAGCCAACTATACCCAAGCCACCTCAAGATGCGAGTTTCAGGAAGTAGATTGCTATAACCTTGGTTATTATGGTTAACGCTGATAATTAACTACGGTTAATATCAACAATCACACGGCCTCGCACTTTCCCGGCAATTAAATCATTTGCGACATCAATTACCTCATTCAAACCAATCTCGGTTGAAATATCAGCAAACACGTTAACATCAAGAATTTCAGCTAATCGTTGCCAAGCTTCAAGTCTATCTTCGATGGGCCGCATTACGCTATCAATACCAGCCAGAGTCACACCACGCAAGATAAATGGTGCAACAGTGCTAGGGAAATCCATACCTTGCGCTAAACCACAAGCAGCAACGGTACCGCCATATTTAATACTTGCACAAACATTACTCAGTGTATGACTACCTACCGAATCAATAGCGCCAGCCCAACGCTCTTTATTTAATGGTCGACCAGGCTCTGAAATCGTTGCCCGATCAATAACGGCTGATGCCCCTAACTTAGTTAGATACTCGCTTTCCTCAACTCGACCTGTTGAAGCAACAACGTTATAACCAAGTTTCGCTAAGATCGCGATGGAAAAGCTGCCAACACCGCCATTAGCACCCGTTACTAATATCTCTCCTTTATCTGGTGTTATGCCATTTTTTTCAAGCGCGATAACACAGAGCATTGCCGTATAACCTGCCGTGCCAATTGCCATGGCTTGTTGTGGTGAAAAAACCTCGGGCAAAGGAATTAACCATTCACTTTTCAACCGTGCTTTTTCAGCCAAACCACCCCAGTGATTTTCTCCAACACCAAAACCATTAAGCAATACTTTATCGCCCTCCTTAAATTGCTCACTGTCACTTTGCTCAACAATGCCCACTAAATCAACACCAGGAATCATAGGAAACTTTCGAACCACAGGTCCTTTGCCCGTAATAGCTAACGCATCTTTATAATTAAGCGTACTGTGCGATACCCTGACGCTAACATCGCCTTCAGGCAATAAACTTTCATCAATGTCTTTGCTGGTAACTCGATAACCTTGATCATCTTTTTCTATAACAATGCCTTTAAACATAATGCCCCTCATTTAGACCAGTCGTCTATAAATAGTGAAATTTTTTATTTCGGTAAAGCCATCATAAAATGACTCAGGTAGTTCTCTAATGGCTGGCAATCTTGTACCAGTTTAGCTCTGCTAACCGCACCTTCCCAACCTATCCAGAAACATTCAGCTAATAATTCACAGTTCGCCGTCGCTGAAATGTTGCCTTGTACTTGTGCTTGTTTCAAGCAATTTGCTAAACGCTGTTGCCAAGATAGCAATATATCAATCAACTGCTGCCTAAAGCTCTCAGGCAATAAATCAACTTCTTGCCCTAAGTTCCCAACTAAACAGCCTCGTTTAAAGTGATGGCGCTCCATACCCACTTTAGCCGATTCCACAAAGTTGCTGATACGCACTAAAGGAGCAAAAGATTCATCCAACAAGCAGCTATCGAGCTTATTAATAAAGTAGGCTGCATAATGTTGAATAACCGCCTGACCAAATGCTTCTTTATTCGCAAAGTAATGATAAAAAGAGCCTTTAGGTACGCCTACTTTTTTCAAGATGGGTTCGATTCCTGAGGAAGAAAAACCATGCTCGGTTAGCTGTTCAAGTCCACTGCGAATTAACTCTGCTTTGGTGTCTTGATTCTCACGCAGTATTTTAGGCGGTCTGCCACGACGAGCTTTCGTTGTTATTGTGCTTGATGATAAATTCATACCTAGATAATAGACCGATCGTCTATTAAATTGCAATACAGATAATAAAAAATAGTACAATAGACTTTACAGTAGTTTTTTTACTCGCTGTATCACTTACTTTTAACACCTAAGTAATTCACAAATACTCTGGTAAGTTCTAATGACATATTTGTTTTAGATAAGGCGCCAAGTGTGCCAGTAATAGTGTGCTGGTTTAGTATACCTAGAACCATATGGGCAATAGAATTAATAGCCTGCTCAGGTTTAGGGTGAGTTATTTCAGCTTTTCTTGCTGCTAATAATTTTCCAATGTGCTGGCTGATTAAATCGTTCAGCTGATGTACTTGGTCTCTAAAATAAGGGTCCTTTGACGCTCTCAGTATTACTGCACGTAATGTTCCCGCCCGACCTTGGTATAAACCAACAAACACGCTTACAAACTTTTTAGCTATGTCCAATACGTCTTTACCTTCCCATTTTAAAGGGTCAAACGTGGTTTTCACCGTTTCTTCCATTTGAGTAAAAAATCGTTGTAAAAGTAATAATGAAAGCGTTTCTTTATCGGTTAGCAAGCGATAAAATGTACCGACAGAAGAATCTGCTTCCCTTGCTAGTTGTGCTACCCCTGCTTCTTCATATCTGTTTTCAGCTAGTAGCCTTTCACCTGTATTAAGAAAACGTTCCAATGCCTCTTTACTTCTAATTTGCTTAGGCTTAGGGATGTTAACTAAAGCTTTAAAAATAGAACTCACTTATTATCCTCAACGTCACAAAATTACTAATCAGTCTAACTGAATCAAGAGCCATTTTCGATACGCTAAAATGAGCATCATTAAGTAAGGTTCAGCTACACCACCATTGTAAGGAATTCACATTCCGTTATAAAGTACTTTAACCTTATTTTAATATACATTAAAAAGAGAGACCCCAATTATAAAAACATCTGAAATTTATAGGACCAAATAAAAAATTCGGCCGAAAGCGACCGAATTTTAATGTATACCTAAGATTTTTGAGCTTTATTGATATCGCTCAAACCAATCAGTTACTAACTCCGCTGACTTAGGAAACCATCCATGCCCACCTAGATAATTAGTGTATCTATCGGTTTCAATACCCTGCCATAATAATCTGTCGAAATAAGTATCCATGGTAAACCAAGGTACTATTGGATCGTAAAATCCATGGATAAAGAATGTAGGTGGGTGGTCTTCTGGTAAGGATGGTACAATGCAGACAGCTGCTAAACATTCCGCGTAAGAGGCAGAATGAACAACTAACGCTTTAAACTCACCAGGAAATGATACCGCCATACGACTTGTATTATAACCGCCACTTGATAAACCTGTAGCATACTTTTTATCCGCATTTAATTCACCAAACTGCCCGTCTCTTATTCCCTGAAAAACATTGGTAAGAAATGTATAATCTGTAGTTAAATGATAGAAGTTATCTCCAACCACACTTGCCATATTTGTTAACCATGCAAGATCGTTCACCGCTCTTGGTGCTATAACGGCGTAGCCATTATCTAAAAGTCGTTTTATTGTTTCTACTTCATAATAAACGCCAAATAAGGCTGTTGACTTTTGAGTAAACTCCACAGGGGAATTTGTACCCTGATAGATAATCGCTACCGGCCAACCACCATAAGGAGCTTCGCCAAGTGGCACTTGATATTTAACTTCTCGGCTTGTTATGCTGCTTGATGCTATTTTTACTGATTTAAAACTACAGCTTATTTCTCCAGCTCTATACCATCTTTTCTCTTTAACATCACAACGCGATTCCGCAAATGCATTGATACTAAATGATGTACAAAGAATCAGTAAAAATATCTTTTTAATATTCATTCTCGTTTCCCCAATAGGTTGTTTAATATTTATTTTAGTTATTTTAGTTGCTTCATATCATTGCTATGAATGAAAAAATATCTTTTGTAATACTTACAGGTAATTATTATTTTAAGCGTTATAAAATCCTGACAACACCAACACGATAAGGAATGTAAATTCCGATTGCCAGTGTTTTTTTTAATCAATCTGTATTATTTAAAACTACTAACTTTGTAGAAAAATCCTAAGCCATTGTTATTTAAGCTCAACACTTACCTTAATCACTCCGTTTTTGTATTTTCAATTTTCTTTGTTGAAATCGGAATCTAAATACCGTATTGTAATTAGCAGTTGATTAAGCTTTATTTAAAGGAGACGCATATGTTGTACTGTTCAGTAAATGATATAAAACTTGCTTATCACGATGTTGGTAGTGGCGAAGCTATTATTTTTTTACACGGTTTGGGCTCTAATAGTAGTGATTGGCAACAACAAGTTGAATATTTCTCACGGGAATACCGTGTTATTACGATCGATTGTCGGGGGCATGGTCACTCAGATAAACCTGCCGAAAAATACACAATACCTTTATTTTCCGATGATATTCTGCAATTAATTAACTCTCTACAACTCTCTTCTTTTCATCTTGTGGGTTTTTCTATGGGTGGCATGATTTCATTTCAAATAGCCGTTGATAATCCGAAAAGAATTAAAAGTTTAACCGTTATAAACTCTGCGCCTGTTGTACCTTATAATACTTTAGCGATGAAAATGACGGTGTGGTCTAGACTAGCAATCATCAAATTAATCGGGCTTGAAAAACTAAGTAAAGTGATAGGTAAAAAATTATTCCCATTTGATAATCAAGAAAATTTAAGGCAACAATTTAGCACATCAATGCAAATGTTAACAAAGTCCTCTTATATTCGTTCGTTATCATCCTTTTTAGGCTGGGATGTTAGTGATAAATTATCTTTATTACAGATGCCAGTATTAGTGGTAGCCGCTGAGCATGACTATACGCCAGTTGAATTTAAAAAATCGTATTGCAAAAATATTATCAACAGTGAAGTTGTTATAATTCCGGACTCTTATCATGCAACACCACTTGATCAACCCAATGTCTTAAATAGGCATATTGCATCTTTCATTACATCTTGAATTTTTCGCATATTACATAGTTTGGAAATATAATGATTAAACCATGGTTAAATAACTACCCTGATAATGTAGCTCATGAAGTTGAATTGAATAGCAGCGATTCAATGACTGACATTTTTCATCAAGCGGTAATTAAATACAAAGATAAAACGGCTTTTAGTAATTTTGGCGTTAACCTCTCTTATTCAGACATCGATCGCTTGTCTCGCGATTTCGCAGCTTATTTACAAACTGAATTAAACATCAAAAAAGGTGACCGAATTGCGCTAATGTGCCCCAATATTTTAGCATTCCCAATAGCTATGTGGGGAATTATCCGTGTAGGTGCTGTACAGGTAAATGTAAACCCTTCTTATACGGCAAGAGAATTGAAACACCAACTGCATAATGCGCAAGTTAATACTATTGTTGTTTTTTCATCTTCAACGGATATTCTAGCCGAAATTATCGATGATATTTCGATGAATAATATTATCACCATAGATGTTGATGATCAGGCCAATAAAAGCTCCTTCGTCTCACGTGTTAATACACGATTATTGCAGGCTCCTTCATTTGAAGATGTTTTATCTCAAGGACATCATTTACCTTTTGACGAGCCAGTTTTGGAAGCAAATGATTTACTCTTTTTGCAATACACTGGCGGTACTACAGGTCTGTCAAAAGGAGCCATGCTCACCCATGGCAATGTAATTGCCAATATTTTTCAATACAAAGAGTTCGTCAAAAATCACATTGTTTTGGGTAGTGAGATTGTTTTAACTGTGCTTCCCATGTATCACATCTTTGCGCTTACTGTGAATGCTCTATGTTATTTTATCTGTGGCGCGAAGAATATTTTAATCACAGATCCTAAAAATGTTACTCATTTAGTTGAAACATGGCAGAGCAATAAAATCACCTTTGTTACTGGTGTAAATACATTATTTAATAGCTTACTTAACGCTGCTAACTTTGACAAAGTCGATTTTTCATCTTTAAAAATTACCATAGGTGGCGGGGCTGCTGTCCAAAAAGCTGTCGCTGATAAATGGCAAACCCTTACAGGCTGTCGCTTAAAAGAGGGCTATGGCTTATCTGAAACATCACCAGTATTAACACTTAATTTTGGTAGTCAACACGGGTACATAAATGGAATAGGTACTCCACTTCCTTCTACTGATATCTCAATTCGTGACGATTTTGGTATAGAAGTGCCACGCGGAAGTGCAGGTGAGTTATGTGCAAAAGGGCCTCAGGTAATGGCTGGATATTGGCAAGATTTGAAAGCAACATCAGAATGCATGACTGAAGATGGATATTTTAAAACCGGTGACATCGCTATGTTAGATGAGCACGGAATTTTTCATATCGTTGACCGTAAAAAGGACATGATTATAGTTTCAGGTTTTAATGTCTACCCAAATGAAATTGAAGACGAAGTAGCCAAAATGGAAGGTGTTCTAGAGTCAGCTTGTATTGGCGTAGAAGATGATAGAACAGGTGAAGCCGTTAAGTTATTTGTCGTGAAAAGTAATGCGGAACTTGCCGAAGTGGACATTGTTAATTTTTGTCGAAAACAATTGGTGGCCTATAAGGTGCCTAGACAGATCTCTTTTATTAAAGAACTGCCTAAATCCAGTGTCGGTAAAATATTACGTAGATCTTTAAAGTAATTAATTCTGTCGTTTATAACTAGGAAAAGTATATGAAAATAATTGACCCAATAGAAATAGAAGAATTTACCGATTTCATCTCCGAGCCTACGGATTGGTTTACGGTGACGCAAAAACAAATCGACGATTTTGCCGAGTGTACGCTAGACAAACAATTTATTCACGTTGATGTAGATAAGGCTAAAGAGACCGCCTATGGCTCTACTATCGCCCATGGCTTTTTATCTTTATCGATGCTGTCATTTTTTTCTAAAAAATTTATGCTCGAAATTAAAGGTATGGAGATGGGAATCAATGCCGGTTTTGACAAAATACGCTTTATTACGCCCGTCAAAGTGAACTCAAAAATTAGAGCACACGCAAAAACAATAAGTATTGTCGAAAAAAAATCAAAAATGTTTTTACAAAAAATAGAAGTGACTATTCAAATAGAACATGAAGAAAAACCCGCACTCGTTGCTATTTGGAATGTCATGCAAATAATCAATTAAAAGTAAATGGCACAAAGGTAATAAAAAACTCAAAAACAATAAGTTCATACGAATAACTATAACTAGAAAAAGGTGAATATCCATGAAAAATCACAACAGAAATAGAAGTTACTTAGCGTTGGCAATTGCCGCGGCGTTAACTAGTAATGTTACTTTTGCAGCAGATGACGCAGCAAATGCAAAAGCAGTAGCCGAGGCAAAAAGTTCAGGTTTAGAAGTGATAGAAGTTACTGCGCGTCGAGCGGTAGAAAACTTGCAAGCAGTGCCTGTCTCAGTAACATCCATTGGTGCTGAAGCTATTGCCCAAAATGGTATTACTGATGTAACGGATATTCAACAATACGCTACCAATACAACGTTGCAGGTGAGCCGTGGTTCAAGTTCCACACTAACAGCTTATATTCGTGGTATTGGTCAAGCCGATCCGTTGTGGGGGTACGAACCTGGTGTCGGTGTTTATGTTGATGATATTTACATTGCTCGTCCACAAGGTGGTGTAATGGAAATTCTTGATGTGGAACGCATCGAAATATTACGTGGGCCACAAGGGACTCTCTACGGTAAAAACACTATTGGTGGTGCAATGAAATACATCACTAAAAAAATGTCTGGTGATGATACTTTTGACGTGTCAGCAACGGTTGGTAATTATGGCTTAAATACTTATAAAGCTGCAGGTCAATTATCATTGCTAGATGACAAATTATTTATAGGTGGGGCTATTGCAGATGTAAATAGAGATGGTTTTGGTGAATTCAAAAATAACACAGCTGTAGTTCCTGCTTTTGGATTTCCTTTCCCTACAGCTGATGCCGCATCTTCTGCAGGCGATGAAAACTATAATAAAGACATTGTTGCCGCTCGTGCAACGGTTGAATATCATGCAACGGACGATTTGTTTTTCCGTTTGGCTTATGACACTACCGTTGACGACTCAAACGCAAAAGGAGCACATCGTTTAAATAACAGTAACTTAATAGTTGGTCAAGAAACTTACGGTAATGTCTATGACTCAGATACCAGCTTGCCTACTTATAACAAAGTAGAAACCTCGGGTGTTTCATTAACAATAGACTGGAATTTAACTGATAACTTGAGCTTTAAATCGGTAACAGCAAGTCGTGAAGGAGAGACCTACACTAATATTGATTTTGACAATACCGTGCTTAAATCTTTCGATGTAGTAGGTATTTATGAGGATGAACAATTTACTCAAGAATTGCAGTTCTCTTATTTTAGTGGTGGGGTAAGTGCAGTAGGTGGTCTTTATTATTATACTGGTGATGCATGTGGTCTATTTGCCGTGCAATCAGATTGGATCGGGGGCTTGTTAGGTTCTCCTGCTGGGTACACAGAAGAGACTGGCGGTTGTACAGATACAGAAAGTTACTCCGCTTATGGTCAAGCATCTTTTGATTTAGCTGACCAATGGTCGATGACTGTCGGTGGACGTTATACTCAAGATACTAAAACCGCAGACGTTGGTAAAAGTACTTACTTTGCTACGGTATACCCTGCAGATGATGTTAAACCTCCCAGCGCAACCCCAGGTAATGGTTTTTCAGCCGAAGAAACCTGGTCACACTTTTCTCCTCGTGTTGGCATTGAATACCAAGCTACCGATGACGTAATGTACTACGTATCATATGCTAATGGTTTTAAATCAGGTGGTTATAATATGCGTGCTGATTTATACAAAGATCCTTTGGCAGCAGCTCCTTTTGATCCTGAAATAGTAGATACCTTTGAAATTGGTTTCAAGTCAGAGCCGACAGATAATTTACGTATTAATGCGACTTATTTCTTTTCTGATTACCAAGATATGCAAGTGACTGTTCAGGCTCCAAATCCACTTGATGTAAATGGTATCCCTGTACAGCGTGTAGTTAATGCTGGCCAAGCCGAGATCCAAGGTATTGAATTAGAAACTATCTATGCAGCGACCGATGAGCTAACGCTTAATTTAGGTGTGGGCTATATTGATGCTGAATTCATTGAGTTTCAAGGTTTGAATAACGATGGTGACACTGTTAATATTGCCGATCAAATGAACTTTGCCAATACGCCTGATTTGACCGTTAATCTAGGTGCAAATTACACTTTTTCTGCCGACATAGGTGATTTTGTTTTCACTGCAAATGCATCATATAGAGGTGAGACGCAAATTGTTGAAACACCAACTGAACTTGATGAAGATGGTTATACTCTGGTTAATGTTGGGGTGAGTTTTTATCATACAGATGGCAATTGGTCTGCGTCATTACAAGGTAAAAACATTTTTGATGAACAAGTGAGAGTGGCCGGTTATGACTTTGGTACGTTCGCAGGTGGAGAGGATGTTGTGGTTGCTTACTATAACGACCCTGCAACAGTTGCTTTAACGGTTAAGTATGAATTTTAACTCAACGATTTAATTAATTTAATAGGTATTTTCCGTCCTATAATATGTTGACGGTTTTTAATGAAAGATCAGGGGCTTAAGCCCCCGGTCTTTTTTTTTACTTGCTTTGGTGTTGTCATTGCCAAGTTTAATTGATTAGTAAACTTAAATTCGGCCTCATTTCATTATATAAATATTGATTCTTTAACGAGCTGATTTAATTCTTCTATATTAAGACCATTTATATACCCATCACACTTCAAGATGTATAGTTTAGTACCTGAAAATTAACATTATTTCTGATATGCTCATCCATTATTTTTCATAGCTTCTCTATAGAGTTTAAATTTGAGCTGTAAGGCTGAAAAATACAGATCAATATTAAGTTCATAAAAATAAACATGACAGGTAAAAATCCTTGAAGAATTACAACATAAAGAAAAGTTATATCGCTTTAGCTATTGTCACTGCACTAACATCCAATATTACCTTTGCCGAAGAGGTTGATATTTCTCCAGAATTAAAAAAGTCAGGCTTGGAACATATTGAAGTCACAGCACGTCGAACGGTAGAAAACTTGCAGGAAGTACCTATCTCCATAACGTCTATTGGTGCTGAAGCTATTGCCCAAAACGGTATTACTGATGTAACTGATATTCAACAATACGCTACCAATACAACGTTGCAGGTGAGCCGTGGTTCAAGTTCCACACTAACCGCTTATATTCGTGGTATTGGTCAAGCCGATCCGCTGTGGGGATTCGAGCCTGGTGTGGGGCTTTATGTTGATGATGTGTACATTGCTCGCCCACAAGGTGGTGTAATGGAAATTTTGGATGTTGAGCGCATCGAAATATTACGAGGACCACAAGGGACACTTTACGGTAAAAACACCATTGGTGGTGCGATGAAATACATTACTAAAAAAATGTCTGGTGATAATACTTTTGACGTTTCCGCAACGGTTGGAAATTATGGTTTAAATACCTATAAAGCAGCAGGACAATTATCACTGATGAATGACAAGTTATATATTGGCGCTGCTATTGCTGATGTAAACAGAGATGGTTTTGGTACATTCGTAAATGATACAGATATAGTTATTGCTGATCCATTTTTTTCGCCTACGCCAGCGGCTACAGAGAGTGCGGGTGATGACAACTATAATAAAGACCTTGTTGCCGCTCGTCTTAGTATTGAATATCACGCCACGGATAATTTGTTCTTCAAATTAGCCTACGACCAAACTGTTGACAACTCAAACGCTAAAGGAGGATATCGACTAAATAACAGTGACTTAATAATAGGACAAACACCCTACGATAATGTTTTTAACTCAGATACCAGCTTGCCGACTTATAACAAAGTAGAAACCTCAGGGCTATCATTAACAATTGACTGGCATTTAACTGACCACTTGAGCTTTAAATCCGTAACAGCTGATCGCAAAGGTGACACCTACACTAATATTGATTTTGATAATACGGTGCTTAAAATATTAGATGTACCAGCTATTTATGATGATGAGCAATTTACTCAAGAATTACAGTTATCCTATTTTAGTGACGGTATAACTGCAGTGGGTGGTCTTTATTATTATACTGGCAATGCATGTGGCGCCTTTGATGTGCAATCAGATTGGATCGCGAAGTTGTTCGATACTCCTGTTTTTACAGAAGAAACTAGCGGTTGTACTACTACTGAAAGCTATTCCGCTTATGGCCAAACATCCTTTGATTTAACAGATAAATGGTCGATGACCATAGGTGGGCGTTATACCCAAGATACTAAAGATGCTGACGTTTCTAAATTTATCTACTTAGAAACGGTATTCCCTGGAGATACAGATGACGGTATTCCGGCCAGCATTAATCCAAATAATAAATTTTCAGGCAAAGAAACATGGTCACATTTTTCTCCTCGTATTGGCGTTGAATACCAAGCCAGCGATAATGTAATGTACTACGTGTCATACGCTAATGGTTTTAAATCAGGTGGATATAATATGCGTGGTGATTTAGGAAGGGATCCTGAAGCGGCAACCCCATTTTCACCTGAAACAGTAGATACCTTTGAGGTTGGATTCAAGTCAGAGCCTACAGAGAATTTTCGTCTTAATGCGACCTATTATTATTCTGATTACCAAGACATGCAAGTGGCTGTTGGTCGTATAACGGATACAGGTATAGTAACGCGTATACTCAATGCCGGCTCAGCCGAGATCCAAGGCTTTGAATTAACAACTATGTATACAGCAACAGATAATTTAACGCTTAACTTAAATATTGGCCATATTGATGGAAAGTTTATTGAGTTTTTAACTGTAGATCCCGATACGACAGAAATTATTAACAGCGCCGATCAAATGTCTGTACCCAACACACCTGATTTGACCATTAATCTAGGCGCTAAATACGAGATTGTTGCCAACATTGGTGATTTTGTTTTCTCTGCAAATGCTTCATATAGAGCCGATACGCAAATTGTTGAAGCAGAATCGGCTCTCGATCAAGAAGCTTATACTCTGATTAATGCCGGCATGATCTTTTATCATGCTGATGGAAATTGGTCAGCTTCACTACAAGGTAAAAATATTTTTAATAAACAAGTGAGAGTTGCAGGTTATAACTATGGGGTATTCGCTGGCGGAGAAGAAGTTACAGTTGCTTACTATAACGACCCTGCAACAGTTGCTTTAACGGTAAAGTATGAATTTTAACAGTTATAGGAGAGTAATAAAGTAGTTATCTTTGGGCTTGCACCAAATAGCTTTATTACCTCTCTCACAACAGTATAAAAATATTTACATCTGCTTATTCAACCGTAACCGATTTAGCTAAGTTTCGAGGTTGGTCAACATCGGTACCTTTAATTATTGCAACATAATAAGAAAGCAGTTGTAGCGGTAAGGTGTATACAATAGGGGCAATTAAGTCATCACATACGGGGACATTAATTACCTTCATCGTATCATCGCTAGTAAAGTTGGCATCGTTATCAGCAAATACATACATTAAACCACCGCGTGCACGTACTTCTTCAACATTTGATTTTAGCTTTTCAATCAAATCGTTTTTAGGCGCAACAACAATCACTGGCATTTCCGCATCGATTAAAGCAAGTGGCCCATGTTTAAGTTCACCTGCGGCATAAGCTTCTGCATGAATATATGAAATTTCTTTAAGTTTTAATGCGCCTTCCATTGCGATAGGGTATTGATCTCCACGCCCTAAGAAGAGTGCGTGTTGTTTGTCGGCAAAATCTTCAGCCAAGGCTTCAATATCACCCGCAAGTGCTAATACTTCATCCAATTTTGCTGGTAGGGTCATCAAAGATTCCGCAATATCACTTTGCTGCTTTTGTGACATCCCATGATGTTTGCCTATTGCAAGTGTCATCATCATTAAACCAACCAGTTGTGTGGTAAAAGCTTTAGTAGAAGCTACACCTATTTCTGCGCCGGCTTTGGTCATAAAGGCTAAATCTGATTCACGTACTAACGATGAGCCATCAACATTACAAATGACTAAACTTGCTTTATAGCCAATTTCTTTCGCTAAACGCAGTGCGGCTAACGTATCAGCAGTTTCACCTGATTGCGAGATAGTGACTAATAAAGCATTTTTAGGCACATGCGACTTACGATATCTAAATTCACTGGCTATCTCAATATTACAAGAAACGCCGGCTAATGCTTCTAACCAATATCGCGCCACCATGCCTGAATGATAACTCGTACCGCACGCAATGATTTGCACATGGTCAATTTCTTTAAAAATATCATCCGAGCCTTCACCAAAAGCGGTATCGCTAATTTTATTAGCAACTAAACGCCCTTCTAAGGCATTACGAATCGCGGTAGGCTGCTCATACGTTTCTTTAAGCATGTAATGACGATATTCACCTTTATCACCACTGTCATGGCTAACATTAACTTCTTTTGCAACGCGTTCAACTGGCTGACCATTATTATCAAAAACATTTACCTCAAAGCGTGTTACTTGTGCAACATCACCTTCTTCAAGATAGGCAAATTTTCGAGTAACAGGTAAAAGCGCCATGATGTCTGAGGCAATAAAATTCTCGCCAACGCCATAACCTATTACTAAGGGGCTACCCGAACGAGCAACAATGATATTGCTTTCATCGTTACTGTCCATAACAACGGTGCCGTAAGCACCTTCTAGCTGTTTAACTGTTTTTTGTACCGCTGATAGCAAACTATTACTGCTTTTTAATTCATGATGAACTAAGTGTGTGATCACTTCAGTATCGGTTTGTGAGAGAAACTCATAACCTAAACCTTGTAAATAACTACGCAGCGCTTGATGATTTTCAATAATGCCATTATGTACGACGGCAATGGTGCCATTAGAAATGTGTGGGTGAGCGTTCACTTCGCTTGGAGAGCCGTGAGTTGCCCAGCGAGTATGGGCAATACCTGTACCACCCGCAAGCGGATTAACGGCAAGTGCTTGCGCTAACTCTTGAACCTTACCTAAACGTTTTGCACTGGTTAATTGCTTGTTTGCGCTAATCGTTGCCATGCCTGCTGAGTCATAACCACGATATTCTAAACGTTTTAGTCCTTCAACTAAAATAGCTGATACATCACGTTGCGCTACTGCGCCAACTATGCCACACATAATTGTATTCCTTGTTAATTTTAATAATATACCGCGTGATAAAACACGAGAGTAACGAATCGTTAATATTTTACTTTATGCCTAGCTAAGATTAGGCAATGATGAGTTTAATACCTTGCTTAACAAGTGCTGCTTGCACTTCTTTCGATAAACCATCATCAGTGATTAACGTGTGCACTTGCTGCCAAGAAAGCTCTAAGTTAGGTATTTTCTTCGCTATTTTGGCTGACTCCACCATTACAATAACTTCACGAGCTACTTCCGCCATCACTCGACTTAAGCCGGTTAATTCATTGAACGTTGTCGTTCCACGGTCAATGTCAATGCCATCAGCACCAATAAACAACTGGTCAAAGTCATAAGAACGCAATACTTGCTCTGCTATTTGCCCTTGAAATGCTTCGGATGTTGCGTCCCAAGTGCCGCCCGTCATAAGTAAGGTTGGCTCATTTTCTAAAGCGTGTACCTCGTTGGCTATGCTCAAGGCATTCGTCATAACGACTAAGCCTTTTTTATTAGCAAGCTCACTCACTAAAGCAGAGGTCGTTTGTCCACTATCAATAATAATTCGATTATGATCGCGAATAAGCAGCGCTGCTTGTTTAGCAATTAATCGCTTTTGCTCTGAAAGATCTTCACGCCTTGCTTCTGTTATTTCTCTTGGTAATGCCACAGCACCACCATAACGCCTAAGCAGTAAACCGCTGCTTTCTAAAGCCGCCAAATCTTTTCTAATGGTTACTTCAGAAGTATCAAATTGCTTAGCTAAGTTATCAACACTCACTTCACCATGAGTATTTAAATCTAAAATAATATTATGGCGACGTTGCTGAGTATTTCGTTTAGACATAATGAGTAAGTTACTTTGCTTATTTTATGATTATATTTCGACTCGAAAGCCAATTATCTTTCAAATCGAAACATAATGCAATTATTTGTTGCTTATGCAAAAGAAACTTGCTTAAGTATCGAGCTTTAAAAATAAGGCGTTATGAATATAACGCCTTGGAAATAACAGAAGGTAGCGTAAATTTAGCTATTTTTACTCGGACGCTGCCAGCCGATAATATTACGTTGCTTGGCACGAGAAATCGCTAGTTCTTCTTGTTCAACATTTTTACTTATCACCGAACCTGCACCTACTGTAGCGCCAGCACCAACACTAACAGGGGCAACTAATGAGCTGTTTGAACCAATAAAGGCGTTATCACCAATTTCAGTTGTTGATTTGTTTACGCCATCATAATTACAAGTAATGGTACCTGCACCAATATTTACTTTACTACCTATTATCGCATTACCAAGATAACTCAAGTGACCTGCTTTAGCGCCTTCACCTAATGTCGTTTTTTTCATTTCAACGAAATTTCCCACATGAGAATTTTGTTTCATTAACGTGCCAGGACGAATACGAGCAAAAGGCCCAATAGAGCAATCTGCTTCAATTACAGCATCTTCAATAATACTGTTTGGCTTAATTTCAACCTTTTCACCAATAATACTATTTTTAATAATACAGTTCGCGCCGACAAGCACGTTATCAGCAAGTGTTACATTACCTTCAAAAATACAGTTCACATCAATGTTAACTTCGCTACCTGTTGTTAATTTACCACGTACATCAATACGTGCAGGATCACGTAAACTTGCGCCAGCAATCATTAACTCTTCAGCAATACGTGCTTGATAAGCACGCTCTAAACCTGCAAGTTGTACACGGTTATTTGCGCCTTCTACTTCAATTTCAGTATCTGGGTGTGCGGTCGCAATCACTTTACCTTCGTTATGGGCTGCGGCAATAATATCAGTAAGATAATATTCACCTTGAGCATTATCACTTGAGAGGTTACTTAACCAGCGTTTTAAATCACCGCCATTGGCCAACAATATTCCGGTATTCGCTTCATTGATTAATAACTGCTCAGCACTAGCATCTTTTTGCTCAATAATACCAATAACGGTATTGCCTTCCCGTACTATACGACCATAACCCGTAGGGTTAGCTAAATGCACCGTTAATAATGCCATACCATTATCAGGTTTTGCGCTCAGTAAACGTTCTAAAGTTGATACTTTGGTTAGCGGGACATCACCATAAAGCACTAATACATTTTCATCGTCTTTTAACAAAGCTGAAGTTTGATCAACTGCATGCCCAGTACCTAATTGCTCTGTTTGTTCAACAAAAGTTAAATCATCACCTTGAACTTGCGCTTTTAATACTTCGCCACCAAAGCCATAAACCAAATAAATATTACTCACACCTAATTGGCGAGCGCTATCGATAACATGGCTAACCATAGGTTTATCTGCAATAGGGTGAAGTACTTTAGGTAAAGAAGAGCGCATGCGAGTACCTTTACCCGCAGCAAGAATTACGACAGAGAGAGACATGATAAATCCATTCAGTTAAGCCTTTTCTATAGGCACAGTAAAGGCGCTATTGTACCCAAGAATAAGCTTACTTTGCTAGTGATTATATTAAGCCACCTTATTGATGGCCATTTGGCACGTAGGCGGCATAAATACGCCAGCAAGAAGCTGGCGTGGAAATAGGGTTAAAAACGGTATCGCTGGCTACTTGCCTACAAGTCCAACTTCTAATTCTTCAAACCAATCTAAAAAGCGCTTAACATTATCTCCTTTAAAAATGCGACCATGCTGCGGACACATCATTTCAATATCAAGTTTTCTTACGCGTGCTACCCAATCATTTTTCGCCTTATTCGAAGGCATCCAGCGTTGATGAAACATTTTCATTTTATCGATATGTTCATCAAAGTCATCAACGAATAATGGTGCTTCGACAGATTCAAGCGCTGCACCAATGTCTCCAGACATCAATATTTTTGCTTCTGCATCATAAACATTAAAATTTCCCGATGAATGCAGATAGTGAGCAGGGATATATTCTAGGTTCACACCGTCAAGCTTTAATGAGTCACCTCCATCAAGAATAGGCGCGTAAGTTATATTTTCCATACCAAAATGACGTATGAAGCCTTCCCAGATCCATGGTGAGTGCAAAATTGCTGAAGGCAATGCCTGATCCCATAAACCCAGTGAAGAGATAATGTCGGGATCTTGATGTGAGGCAAAAAGATGCGTTATTTTATCTGCAGGCAATTGTTTTATTACTGCCGACAACATAGCTGAAAAGAGCTCAATACCACCAGGATCCATCAATAAGGCATTATTCTTTGTAATAACAATATATTGATTAGTATCGATAATTTCATTCGGTTTTTCATCATCACGACCAAACATGAGCCAAGTATGTGAATTATTTTCAAAAAGTTTATGCGTTTTCATTCATCATTCCATTTTTATTATTAAGTATGTTCAGCATTGGTTTTATTTTCTATCACTGCTCGTTGGCATGCTTTAAAGAAGGTACTCTTTTAACGTAGAAACCATTTGCTGTGAGTAGTGAATGTGGCCTTTGATTCTACTTGCTGCCCCTTCAACATTATCAGCAACATTAATTAATGCGTCTTGGTATTCCACTGCTGCCTGTGACGCCTCTACACGCGATAATGTGGCTAAAATAACCGCATTCCGCAACTCGTTGCTTAACGTTGTCAATTCATCACTTAATTGGTCTATTTGTCGCTTGTAGCTATTATCAAGTTTTTGTTTTTTTTCTTTCGAACGTTGAAAAACAGTATTTAAACTACTTATATAAGGAGATCCTTTCGCTTTCTCAAATACGATATTAAAGTGAGCTATTGCATCATCTGAACGCACTTTTTCTGCTGATGTTTGACTTAAACGTGCAGCTAACAAGTTAATTTTTTTTGATGAACTAATGGTGATTTCAGCTAGGCGGTCAATAAAATCTGTCAATGGTCTAAAACCTGCTGCACTTTCACCGGCACGTAATGCAACAGCTCTAGCATTACTGGCTGTTAATGAAAGTTGTTGGGCAATAGTCGTAGCGCGATCTAACTTGGCAGCTATTTCAGCAGCAGAAACAAAGTAATTATTTGATAGATCAGACATTTAAATTTTAACTTAATAAATGGTTTATTAACTATAGACTCTGAAATGCACTATTGTTAATTGATCTCTGATTATTTGATCAAGATCAAACTTTATAATATTACCTTGGGCTGCATGGTTCGTCTTTAAAACTAAAAATCCTCTATCCTAGCGTTTTAACGACTGTAGATAAATACAACATGCTTTCATTTTAACTATCCATTATAATCCCGCCACTAAGCGATTATTATCACTTTACTACTACAAGCTTAGGGCAATCGCATTAAAAAC